>NZ_JBIMEV010000031.1:0-53956 GCF_051262595.1 Salipaludibacillus sp. CF4.18 | reverse complement strand
ATGTGTTTGTAATCTTGAGGTAGGTGCTACGGCGGTAGCACCTACCAGCGGTACTGGAAGAAAGAAAGGACTTAAAAGCACGTCTAATGTATTCCGTATTATATGAATCAGGATTTAATAAACAGTTTTTTCGACAACCTATTTCAAAACTTGATTAAAATCATGAGATTGAACCTTGGTGTTTAGTGGAATAGATATAAGAAAGGTTTTGGAACGAGAGATACATACATGATGAATATAATTGAGAAAATTGTAGCTAATTTTAGTGCAAAACAATTTGAAATTTAAGTTCAAAATATTTGCTTAGGGAAAAAAAATAGTTATAATAGTATTAAAGTCAAATATAGTCAAAGTCAGATCTTTATTATGAATATTTTAATGAAGTACTGTTTTTTGCATATCATATATAATGGGCATCAACTGTGCAAGGTGAGGAGTGCGATGCGATGAGAAATATTTCTGATCTAATCGAGCATTATCTGAAGGAAGTAATAGCAGGAAATGAGAAAGCTTTAATCGAAGTGAAAAGAAGTGAACTAGCAGAACAATTTGAATGCGTACCATCGCAAATAAATTATGTCATTCGAACGCGTTTTACTGTCGAGAAGGGTTATATCGTGGAAAGTAAGCGCGGTGGTGGTGGTTATATTCGCATCATAAAAGTTCACCACCATAATCAGCTTGCTTTATATGATCAACTAATTGAATTAGTCGGGCAAGGGATTTCCCAAACGGCAGCAATGAATATGATCAAACGATTAGTAGAAGAAGAAGCGATTACAAAAAGAGAAGCAAACCTTATGGTCAGTTGCATGCATAGGGAAGTTATCGCTTTAAAATTACCATATCGGGATGAGTTACGTGCCAACCTTTTAAAAGCAATGCTGGCTACTTTGAAATATGAGGAAAAGAATGAGTAAAGATGAGGAGGGGAATCGATGCTTTGCCAGGAATGTCAATCGAAACAGGCGAGCTTACACTTTACAAAAATAATTAATGGCGAGAAGACTGAATTTCATATTTGTGAGACTTGTGCCAAAGACAAAGGGGATTATATCCCTGGATCAAATAGCTTTTCTATTCATCAATTACTATCTGGACTACTGGATACGGAGCAGCCTTTTTCTACGACAAAAGAAAGTCCTTCCTTAAAGAGTCAGCGGGAAGAACTCACATGTAAAAACTGCGGTTTGACGTACCAGCAGTTTGCGGAGATTGGAAGATTCGGTTGCGCAGAGTGCTATCGAACTTTTGATGAAAAGTTAGACCCTATCTTCAGACGAATTCATGGAGGAAACGCGGAGCATGCGGGTAAAATACCTAAAAGAAAAGGGAAGGATTTGCATGTTCACCGGGAAATAGAGAATCTAAGAAGTACTTTGAAGACCCAAATAGAAAATGAGGAGTTTGAGCAGGCTGCTGAGATAAGAGATAAAATCCGTTCTCTGAAAAATAATTTGCAGGAAAAGGAGGGTGATTGATCATGTCTATCGAATCCTTTATGAACGATGCGATTAGCCCCTGGATGAAAAATGAAGGGCCAGAGTCAGATATTGTGATTAGCAGTAGAGTTAGATTAGCAAGAAACTTACAGCATATACCCTATCCAATTATTGCGAAAGAAAACCAATTAGGAGAAATTATCTCTCAGGTAAAGGAGAAATATGCTGGTCAAAACCATATAAAGTTTGGAGTGTTGGAATTACTCCAGATGAATGAATTAAAAGAAAATGAAAAACGTGTGTTAGTGGAAAAACATTTAATCAGTCCTAACCTTTCTAGAGAAACAAAAGCAGGCGCTGTTTTATTAAGCGAGGATGAGTCATTAAGTATTATGGTTAATGAGGAAGATCACTTTCGTATTCAATGTTTGCTCTCCGGGTTTCAACTTGATGAGTCATTGAGATACGCCAACGATATGGATGACTGGATGGAAGAAAAACTTGATTTTGCCTTTGATGAGAAACGTGGATACTTAACAAGTTGCCCTACAAATGTGGGAACAGGCCTTCGATCCTCGGTCATGATGCATTTACCGGCTTTAGTTTTAACAAAGAAGTTTAATCGAATTTTACCAGCAATTAATCAACTTGGCCTTGTTGTGAGAGGGATTTACGGCGAAGGTAGTGAGGCTCAGGGAAATTTATTTCAGATTTCAAACCAGACTACTTTAGGAAAAAAGGAACAGGATATTGTAGAGGATTTGCGGAGTGTTGTGAGTCAGTTGATCCAACATGAGCGTGCGGCCAGAGAATCACTTCTTCAGCAATCACAAATTTTATTGGAAGATCGTATTTACCGCTCATATGGTATTTTGGCTTATAGCCGCAGGATTGAATCTAAAGAAGCAATGAAGAGATTGTCCGATGTAAGATTGGGAATTGATATGGGTTTAATTAAAGACGTAAAAGGAAATATTTTAAATGAACTCATGATTTTAACTCAACCTGGATTTTTACAGCAGTATGCAGGTGAGGCGTTATTGTCAGAAGATCGGGATCAACGAAGAGCAGCGCTTATTAGAGAGCGATTAAAACTAGAATTAGCAGATTGATTATATCACGGAGGTGCAGCATATGATGTTCGGGAGATTTACAGAGAGAGCTCAAAAAGTATTAGCATTAGCCCAAGAAGAAGCAAGTAGATTAGGGCACAGTAATATAGGGACAGAACATATTTTGTTAGGTTTAGTTAGTGAAGGTGAAGGAATTGCAGCAAAGGCATTAACGGCTTTGGGCTTAGGTGCTGAAAAAATTCAAACAGAAGTAGAAAATCTTATAGGGCGTGGAGAAGAAACTACAAAGCAAGTTCACTACACTCCAAGAGCTAAAAAGGTAATTGAATTATCTATGGATGAAGCCAGAAAGCTTGGTCACTCATATGTTGGAACAGAGCATATTCTATTGGGCTTAATTCGTGAAGGAGAAGGCGTAGCTGCACGAGTTTTGAATAACCTTGGCGTAAGTTTAAATAAAGCAAGACAGCAAGTGCTTCACCTTTTAGGAAGTAGTGAGTCAGCGAACAGCCAGCAACAATCTTCTTCAGGAGCAGGTTCATCAAATGTTAATACACCAACACTTGATGGCTTAGCAAGAGACTTAACGGCCATTGCGAAAGAAGATCAAATTGATCCGGTGATCGGAAGGGCTAAGGAAATTGAACGTGTGATTCAAGTGTTGAGTCGACGTACTAAAAACAACCCCGTTTTAATTGGGGAGCCAGGTGTAGGTAAGACGGCGATTGCGGAAGGACTTGCACAGCAAATTGTAGATAACGAGGTTCCTGAAACACTTCGCGGTAAACGCGTAATGACATTAGACATGGGAACGGTCGTTGCGGGGACAAAATACCGCGGTGAATTTGAAGATCGTTTAAAGAAAGTGATGGAAGAAATCCGTCAAGCCGGGAACGTTATCTTATTCATCGACGAATTGCATACATTAATTGGTGCAGGTGGAGCAGAAGGAGCAATTGATGCTTCTAATATTTTGAAGCCATCCCTTGCAAGAGGAGAACTTCAATGTATCGGTGCTACTACGATTGATGAATACCGTAAATATATTGAAAAAGATGCTGCACTTGAACGTCGATTCCAGCCAATCCAAGTGGATGAGCCGACACCTGAGCAGTCTATTCAAATACTTAGTGGTTTACGTGATCGTTACGAGGCTCATCACCGAGTAACAATTACGGATGAAGCGATTGAGGCTGCTGTTCAAATGTCCGATCGTTATATTGCGGACCGATTCCTTCCGGATAAGGCAATTGATTTAATTGATGAAGCTGGCTCGAAAGTTCGTTTGCGTTCTTATACCGCACCACCGAATTTAAAAGAGAAAGAACAAACTCTTGATGAACTTCGCAAAGAAAAGGATGCAGCAGTGCAAAGCCAGGAATTTGAGAAGGCAGCATCTTTAAGAGATAAAGAACAAAAGCAGCGAGAAGAACTTGAAACTCTAAAAAATGAGTGGAAAGAAAAGCAAGGACAAGAAAATTCAGAAGTAACAAAAGAAGATATTGCATCTGTAGTATCCATTTGGACAGGAGTTCCTGTTAACAAGTTAGCAGAGGAAGAAACTGAACGCCTTCTGCGCATGGAAGAGATCTTGCATAATCGTGTAATTGGTCAAGATGAGGCAGTGACTGCTGTTTCAAAAGCCGTTCGTCGTGCAAGAGCGGGTTTAAAGGATCCGAAACGTCCAATTGGATCGTTTATATTCCTAGGACCTACTGGTGTAGGTAAAACAGAACTTGCAAGAGCGGTTGCGGAATCACTATTTGGTGATGAAGATGCGATCCTTCGTATAGACATGTCGGAATATATGGAGAAGCATTCGACTAGCAGATTAGTTGGAGCCCCTCCAGGTTATGTCGGTCATGAAGAAGGTGGACAGCTGACAGAAAAAGTTCGCCGCAAGCCTTACTCTGTTATTTTGTTAGATGAGATAGAAAAAGCTCACCCGGAAGTATTCAATATTCTTCTTCAAGTGCTTGAAGACGGATTCTTAACAGATTCAAAAGGACGTCGTGTGGATTTTAGAAATACTGCAATTATCATGACTTCTAACGTGGGGGCTAGTACACTTAAACGATCTAGCCTTGGTTTTACTGCTCAACAAGAAGGCGCAGAGTACAAGGATATGAAGGGAAAGGTAATGGAAGAATTGAAGAAAAGCTTCCGGCCTGAATTCCTGAACCGTATCGATGAGATTATCGTGTTCCATTCCTTACAGAAATCTCATATTCAACAGATTGTCACACTTATGGCAAATCAATTGACCAAGCGATTAAAAGAGCAAGGAATTGGATTCGATCTTTCAGAAGAAGCGAAAACGAAAATCGCTGATGAAGGTTTTGATCCTGAATATGGAGCAAGACCATTACGTCGCGCTCTGCAAAAACAAGTAGAAGACCGGTTATCCGAAGAACTTCTTCGAGGAAATATTTCCAAAGGTGAATCCGTTAAGTTGGAACTAAAAGACGGAGAATATGTTGTTACCTCCCAAGGTAAACTTGAACCAGAACCAGAACCAGAAAAAAAATAAGAATTGAAACGGGAGAAGTCGCTTATTGAGGCTTCTCCCTTTTACATCTTTGAAACAAGCTCTAAAAGAAGATTCTTGTTATAATGAGGAAGAAAAGGTTGTTTGACAAGGTAAAAGGACATAGATTTTAATAAAGATACGTTCGGAAATCTGAAAATTCATCATGTAAAGGAGACAGCCAGATGGCAAAAAGAAAAACAAAATTTGTATGCCAGGACTGCGGGTATGAATCAGCAAAATGGATGGGGAAATGCCCTGGATGTCAAAGTTGGAACAGCCTTGTAGAAGAGGTGGAGGCTGAACCTACAGCGAGAAAAAGAGGGTTTGGTTCGGCAACCGCAACGAGGATAACGAAACCGCAGCCGATTACAAAAATTGAACGTACAGATGAAGCAAGAATAAGCACGCATATCAATGAACTTAACAGAGTGCTAGGCGGAGGGATTGTACCTGGCTCACTTGTATTAGTTGGTGGGGACCCGGGGATTGGAAAGTCCACCTTACTTTTACAACTTTCGGCAACATTATCTGAGCGGAACGAGCGTGTTCTCTATATTTCCGGAGAGGAATCGGTGAAACAAACAAAACTCCGTGCCGATCGTTTAGGAATTGGGAATGATAATCTGTTTGTACTAGCTGAAACGGATGTAGAACATATTGAAAAAGTAATCGAAGAAATGAACCCTTCTCTTGTCATTATTGACTCTATTCAAACCGTTTATCTGGATGGTGTGACAAGTGCTCCAGGAAGTGTAACGCAAGTGCGTGAATCAACGTCAGCCTTTATGCGAATTGCAAAAACAACAGGTATTGCGATATTCCTGGTAGGTCACGTGACAAAACAAGGTTCTATTGCAGGACCGAGAATTCTTGAACATATGGTCGATTGTGTTCTTTACTTTGAGGGGGACCGTCATCATAGTTATCGCATATTAAGAGCTGTGAAGAACCGCTTTGGTTCCACAAACGAGATCGGTATTTTTGAAATGAAAGAGTTAGGTTTAGAAGAGGTGTTGAACCCCTCCGAAATATTTCTTGAAGAAAGATCCTCAGGAGCTGCAGGCTCAGCAGTTGTTGCCTCCATGGAAGGTACTCGCACAGTCTTAGTGGAAATCCAATCACTTATATCTCCAACAAGCTTTGGGAATCCTAGAAGAATGGCTACTGGTATCGATCACAATCGGATATCCTTAATTATGGCTGTATTAGAAAAAAGAGTAGGTATGATGCTCCAGAATCATGACGCTTATGTAAAAGTAGCGGGGGGAGTTCGTTTAGATGAACCGTCGATCGATCTTGCTATAGCCGTATCGATAGCTTCTAGTTTTCGTGATTCACCTACAGCACCGGCAGATGTGATCATTGGAGAAGTGGGATTAACAGGAGAAGTCCGGCGTGTGTCTCGAGTAGAACAACGTGTGCAGGAAGCTTTAAAATTAGGGTTTAAGCGCGTCATTATTCCTAAAAAGTGCCTTGGAGGCTGGAAAATACCTGATGGTATTGAAGTCATAGGTATTAACAGTGTAAATGAAGCACTAAATCTAACGTTAGGGGGAGTTTCAAGTGGATCACCAACGTTTGAATTATGATTCAAGTTTTATAAATAATGTCTTGAGACTCGTGGCGCCCGGAACAGCGTTGAGAGAAGGTATTGATAACGTTCTTCGGGCAAAAACAGGAGGACTAATTGTTCTAGGTTACAATAATGAGATGACGAGGCTTGTTGATGGCGGGTTCTTTATTAATAGTGACTTTTCACCTGCCTATTTATATGAGTTAGCTAAAATGGACGGGGCGATTATATTAAGTGAGGATGCGGGCAGAATTCTTTACGCGAACACGCAGCTCGTTCCAGATAATATGATCGAATCGACAGAAACAGGAATACGCCATCGAACTGCTCAACGTGTAGCCAGACAAACAGCAAACCTGGTGATTTCTATTTCACAAAGACGAAATGTGATCACGTTATATCAGGGAGAGTACCGATATGCATTAAAAGATATTGGTGTTATCTTAACGAAGGCCAATCAGGCTATTCAAACTTTGGAAAAGTACAAATCAGTCCTGGATCAAAGTATTACCAATTTAGGCGCACTCGAGTTTGAGGAATTAGTTACTTTCCAAGAGGTTTCTCAAGTCATGCACCGAATTGAAATGGTCCTTAGAATTAAGAGTGAGATCTTAAACTACGTCAATGAACTTGGGAATGAAGGAAGACTTATTTCGATGCAGTTGGAAGAACTCGTTATGAATACTGAAAAAGAAGCGATACTTCTGATCAAGGATTATATGAAAGAAGGAAAGCATACCGCGGAAGATATATTGAAAAAGTTGACAAAGCTTTCTAATGATGAATTACTTGAGGATCAAGTAATTGTAAAATTGTTAGGTTACGGAAAAAATCTAAATTTATCCGATCACTCCATCTGTCCAAGAGGGTATCGCATTTTAAATAAAATACCTAGAATACCTCCGTTGGTGGTAGAGAATCTTGTTGATCGATACAAAGATCTACCTAAAATTATGCGAGCGACCATTGAGGAATTGGATGAAGTGGATGGGATTGGCACGGCAAGAGCAAAGAAAATAAAAGAGGGTTTAAGAAGAATTCAGGAGCAGTTTTTTGTGGATCGACACATCTAATATTGGCTTGTCAAAAATAAACAAGTGTTGACGTAAGAACTAAATAACGATATAATTGCTAGTTTACTTTTATTGACAATTAAGTAAGCCGGTGATAAAGTGTTACTATGAATTTAGTGTTTTTTTGTAATTTTAATGTTTTATGTTTGGAAAAATTTCTATTGTCTATAATAAGTATAGGAGGTGAAGTATATGCTTCATAAAATTGTACAAATAGTGATTCTATTTATCGGTGGAACAGTCGGATACATTTTTATGCCTGAATTATTCCAGGTTATTGATGTAGACTCCATACCAAATTGGTTGGCAAACGCTTATACTGGCGCGATTTTAGGTGCACTTATATTATTCTTAATACTTTATTGGTTTGTTGACAGTATTGTTAACTTTATCCGGCTAATAGAGGAAACTCTTCTTAAGTTCCCGATAACAGATCTTTTGTTTGGAACAATGGGATTAGTGGTAGGTTTAATGCTTGCATTTGTAATTTCGTGGGCATTTAATCAAGTAGAAATCCCCATTTTGAGCTCTATCCTTCCAGTATTGATTACTTTATTATTTGGTTATCTGGGTTTTCAGGTTGGGTTTCAAAAGCGTGACGAGTTATTGGGTTTATTCCCTAGGGGGGGATCCAAAAAGAATCCTGAAATCGAAGGAAATGATCATAGTAAACTTAAAATCTTAGATACAAGTGTTATTATTGATGGTCGAGTTGCGGATATATGTCAGACAGGATTTATTGAAGGTACGCTTATTATTCCAGAGTTCGTACTAGAAGAATTGCAGCATATCGCTGATTCATCCGATGTATTAAAACGTAATCGCGGAAGAAGAGGACTCGATATTCTAAACAAAATTCAAAAAGAACTTGATGTGAATGTGGAGATTTATGAAGGTGATTTTGAGGAAATACAAGAAGTAGATAGTAAGCTTGTTAAATTAGCTAAGCTTATGAACGGATATGTTGTAACAAATGATTTCAATTTAAATAAAGTTTGCGATCTTCAAGGGGTAGCTGTTTTGAACATCAATGATTTAGCAAATGCTGTAAAACCTGTTGTTTTACCCGGGGAAGAAATGGGTGTACAGGTAATCAAAGATGGAAAAGAACAGAATCAAGGCATCGCATATTTAGACGATGGGACAATGATTGTTGTGGAAGAAGGACGAAATTATATTGGTAAAAATATAGAAGTAGTCGTTACTAGTGTATTACAAACATCGGCAGGTAGAATGATATTTGCCCGTCCGAAACTAATGGAAAAAGCGCTATAAATTTTTAGAAAACCTTTCGAAAAATAATTGTTTACGTTTAAACTGATGCAATAAACCTGGACGCTTTCTGCTCTTTAAGAGTATTTGCATGTATTACTTGCAAACTAGTGAGGTTTATTGCATTTTTTTGACTACAGACTTGCTATAAAGCTAATCTGCATGCGAGAATAAACATAGAAGTAAGTTTTAAAAAGGAATGGTACCGATGAAAAACTATCATGTTGTAATTCCTGCAGCTGGGCAAGGGAAGCGAATGAAGACGGGAAGAAACAAGCAATTTTTATTAATCGATCATATTCCCCTTCTCGTTCACACACTTCGTGTGTTTGAGGAGGATCTTCTATGTTCGGAGATCGTTCTAGTAGTAAATCAAGAAGAAATAGCTATGATGAAAGACTTGATGAAAGAATACAGTATTGCTAAAGTGAGCCATTTCGTTGTTGGAGGAAAGGAACGACAAAACAGTGTCCATGAAGGCTTAAAAGTTCTGTCCGGAAACCCGGTCGTATTAATACACGATGGAGCGCGTCCATTTATCCGAATCCAAGTGATCAAAGAGTTGGTTGCTAGTGTAGAAGAAACAGGCGCAGCCATTGTTGGTGTCCCGGTGAAAGACACGATAAAACAAGTGAACGGAACTCTTGTAGAGAAGACGGTGGAACGCAACCATTTATGGTCAATACAGACCCCACAAGCTTTTTACTTAAAAAATATTCTTCAGGCACACGAAACAGCCGTGAAACAAGGTTACATAGGGACAGATGATGCAAGTTTAATGGAATACATGAACCAGCCGGTTTCGATTATTGAAGGCGGATATGATAATTTCAAAGTAACCACTCCCGAAGATCTGCTTTTCGCAGAAGCAATCATTCAAAAACGAAAGGGTGAAAAGGAATCATGAGAATTGGACAAGGTTTTGACGTTCATCAATTAGTAGAAGGAAGACCTTTAATACTAGGTGGAATTACCATTCCGCATCCCAAAGGTTTATTAGGACATTCTGATGCAGATGTGCTGCTACATACGATTGCCGATGCCTGTTTAGGAGCAATTGGAGAGGGAGACATAGGTAAACACTTCCCGGATACAGATGAAGCATTCAAAGATGCAGATTCTGCAAAACTATTAGAGCACGTGTGGCAAATTGTTAAAAAGTCAGGTTATAAACTTGGAAATATTGATTGTACAATAATGGCGGAAAAACCAAAGATGACTCCCCACATTCAGAAGATGCGGGAGCGGATTGCTGAATTACTACAAGCGGAGGTTTCGCAAATAAATGTGAAGGCAACAACCACAGAAAAACTCGGTTTTACCGGAAGAGAAGAAGGAATAGCAGCTCAGGCAGTGGTTTTACTTGTGGGAAACAACAAATAAAGAAAGTATCTTTGGAAAACAACTTGATGTTAGAATGTAATTACTGAAGAAAAGGGAAAGACTTGAAAGCTCTTAGCAACATGAAACAAATCTAATTCATTTCACCATTGAACATTTTAATAGAGTAAGTAATATAAGAATGGAAGGTGTCATACTATGAGTCAGGAAATTCGAGTAAGGTTTGCCCCTAGTCCTACGGGCCATTTACATATTGGAGGAGCTAGATCAGCACTCTTTAACTATCTTTTTGCCCGCAATCAAAACGGGAAGTTCATTGTACGGATTGAAGATACAGATCAAGCCAGAAATGTGGACACGGCAATGGAAAAGTTAATGGAAAGTATGAAATGGTTAGGGATAAATTGGGATGAAAGCATCGATATTGGCGGTCCCCATTCCCCTTACCGAAGCATGGAGCGTTTAGACATCTATAAAAAGTTTGTTGATCAGCTTTTAGAAGAAGGCAAGGCTTATCATTGTTACATGACTACAGAAGAGCTTGAGGCAGAGCGTGAAGACCAACGATCTCGTGGAGAAACTCCGAAATATAGTGGGCGTGACCGTAATTTGACTGCTGAACAGAAGCAAGCCTATGAAGCTGAGGGACGGAAACCCGTCGTACGATTCCTTGTGCCGGAGAAAGAAGAAATTCATGTGAATGATGCGGTGCGTGGAGATGTAACCTTTGAGTCCGACGGTGTTGGCGACTTTGTTATTGTTCGCCAGGACGGCATACCTACGTATAACTTTGCAGTAGTAATTGATGACCACTTGATGGAAATTTCCCATGTTATTCGTGGAGAAGAACATTTATCGAATGCTCCACGACAAGTCTTGCTTTTTCAAGCATTTGGATGGACGCCTCCGGAGTTTGCTCATGCTTCGTTAATCTTGAATGAAGACAAGCAAAAAATGAGTAAGCGTGATGAATCCATTATTCAGTTTGTCGAACAATATAGAGATCTCGGCTATTTACCAGAGGCAATCGTGAATTTCATTGCCTTATTAGGCTGGTCTCCAGGCGGAGAAGAAGAAATCCTGTCCATCGATGAACTAGCTGAACAATTTTCATTAGACAGAGTGATTAAAGCACCAGCTGTGTTTGACACACAGAAGCTAGCGTGGATGAATAACCAATACATGAAAGAAGCAGCGGAGGACAGAGTAGTAGCGCTTGCTCTTCCTCATCTTATTCAAGCAGGACGATTACCAAAAGATATGTCCGAAGCTCAAACGCAGTGGGCGCATGACTTAATTATCCTCCATCAGGAGAAAATGAGTTATGGAGCGGAAATTGTTGAGTTAACAGAGTTGTTCTTCCGTGCAGAAATCGATTATAATGAAGAAGCAAAGGAAATTCTTGCAGAGGAACAAGTTCCGGAAGTTATTGCTGCATTAAAAACAAAACTAAATGATTTGGAAGAATTCACTGCAGAACATGTAAAAAAAGCCATTAAAGCAGTACAAAAGGAAACGGGCCATAAAGGGAAAAAGTTATTTATGCCTGTTCGAGTTGCTGCAACTGGTCAAATGCATGGACCGGATTTACCTCAAGCTATTGCTTTATTAGGGAAAGCTGTTGTAAACCAAAGATTAGCCAAATTACTCTAAATGTGTTTCTTTTAATAGAGAGTCAATGACTAAATTTCATTATTTTTATAGTTAAATCGCTGAAGAGGAAAAGTAAAAAGGATGTGTCATCTTATTAGAGAGAGTCACCGTGGCTGAAAGTGACTTAAGATAATCTCCTTTCGAATGCCCCTCTGAGTCCTATTTCCAAACGGATAACTTTCCAAAGTAGTTTTAGGCGGGTGAAAGACCGTTATCTTTCAGAGTGGAGCACTTTGTTTTTTTGTGCTCAAACAGAGTGGAACCGCGCCAAAAAGCGTCTCTGTGTCCTATTAGGGCACATAGGCGTTTTTTGGCATTTTTAGAGGTTTTTAAACAATATTCTTCATAAATATTATAAGTAGAAAGGGGGGACCTTTCATGTTTAAGACGCTTAGAAACGATGTTGATGTTGTCTTAGAACAGGATCCTGCAGCAAGAAACAGATTTGAAGTCATGATAAATTATTCTGGAGTCCACGCAATATGGTCTCATCGCTTTGCTCATTGGTTATGGAAAAAGAGGTTATTTTTTATTGCGAGATTTGTTTCCCAAGTAAGCCGATTTTTAACGGGGATTGAAATCCACCCAGGGGCAGTTATTGGCCAGCGATTATTTATAGACCACGGTATGGGAGTGGTCATTGGTGAAACCTGTGAGATCGGCAATGATGTCACTATTTTTCAAGGAGTAACGTTAGGCGGTACAGGGAAAGAAAAAGGAAAACGTCATCCAACCTTAGAGGATAACGTCCTGGTAGCTACAGGTGCTAAAGTGTTAGGCTCTATGCGAATAGGGAAAAACTCTAACATTGGCGCGGGTTCTGTTGTATTAAAAGAGGTCCCGCCAAACTCAACAGTGGTCGGTATTCCAGGCAGAATAGTCGTTCAAGATGGCATAAGAATAGATCATGACCTCAATCACATCAATTTACCGGACCCGGTAGCTGATAAATTTAGATCTTTGGAACAAGAACTTATCCGATTGAAAAGAGAAGTGAAGGAATTGAAAGAAATAAACGAAAGACCAATGGTTACCGAGAGTTCAGGGAGGAAAAATGGATGACGATACAATTATATAATACGTTAACAAGACAAAAAGAGACATTTAAGCCTATGGAAAAGGGCAAAGTAAAAATGTATGTATGTGGACCAACTGTATACAACTATATTCACATTGGTAATGCAAGGCCCGCAGTCGTATTTGATATGGTACGAAGGTACTTTGAGTACAGAGAATACGAAGTGCAGTACATCTCCAACTTTACTGATGTGGATGACAAGATTATCAAAGCTGCCGAAGATATGGGTGAGGATGTTATGGGTATTGCAGAGCGATTTATCGAAGCATATCATCATGATACAGCATCTTTAGGCGTAAAAAAGGCCGATTTGCACCCACGTGTTACAGAATCTATGCCGGAAATCATTTCGTTTATTGAGCAGCTTGTAGAAAAAGGATATGCCTATGAATCTGCTGGGGATGTCTATTTCCGTACACGCAAATTTAATGGTTACGGGAAGTTGTCCCATCAATCAATCGATGATCTTCGGGTAGGTGCAAGAATCCAGGTAGGGGACAAAAAAGAAGATCCATTAGACTTTGTATTATGGAAAGCTGCGAAGACTGGTGAAATCTCCTGGGAGAGTGAGTGGGGAAAAGGAAGGCCAGGCTGGCACATAGAATGCTCGGCGATGGTGAAGAAGTACTTAGGGGAAACAATTGATATTCATGCGGGTGGTCAGGACTTGTCGTTCCCGCACCATGAAAACGAAATTGCTCAATCAGAAGCTTTAAATGAGAAAAAAATGGCTAATTATTGGATTCATAATGGATATATTAACATTGACAATGAAAAAATGTCGAAATCACTGGGAAACTTTGTGCTCGTAAAAGACATCATTCAACAATTTGACCCGGAAGTCGTTCGTTTTTTCATCGTAAATTCGCATTATAGAAGTCCAATTAACTTTAATGATGACCAGCTTAGCAGTGCGAAAAGTAGTTTAGAACGCATTAAGACAACGTACTTCAACCTATCGCACCGTTTATCTGAAACAGTGGGACTTGGTGAGAAGAACGACCGTTGGTTGAAACAAATCACAGAACAAAGAGACCGTTTTACGGAAGCGATGGACGATGATTTTAATAGTGCAAATGCCGTTTCCGCAATGTTTGATTTAGTTAGAGTAAGTAATTCTTATTTGGAAGAAAAACATTCGAATCCGGAAATACTTCAAGCTTTCCTCACTCAATTTGATGATATGGCCTTCGTTTTAGGCATGCAATTAGGAGCGGAGGAGTTACTGGATGGTCAAATTGAAGCATTGATTGAAGAACGTATTCAGGCTAGGAAGGATCGCAATTTTTCTAGAGCCGACGAAATTCGCGATAGTTTAAAAGAGCAAAGTATTATTCTCGAAGATACGCCTCAGGGAACTCGTTGGAAGAGGGGTTCTGAGTGATGAAACTAAAAGAAGTTGTCCACGAACCGGAACAGTTAAATGCCTTAGCCTTAGCGTACATGGGAGACGCCGTACTTGAGACGTATGTTCGCTACAGACTCATCTCTAAAGGGCGAGTGCGGCCAAATAGATTACACAAGGAAGCAACAAGCTATGTTTCGGCCAAAGCGCAGGCAAAGGTGCTTCACATCTTGTTGGAGGAGGGGTTCTTAGCGAAAGAAGAAGTGTCGGTAGCAATGCGTGGCAGAAATGCGAAGTCTGGCACAGTTCCTAAGAATACTGACCATACGACATACCGATACAGTACAGCCTTCGAAGCATTAATTGGTTATTTGTATTTAACGGAAAAACAGGAGCGAATGGATGAAATCGTTTCGATGAGTTTCGATATTTTAGAAAGGGAGGAGGGATAAAATGGCAGAGAACTCAGATTATATAGTAGGAAGAAATCCAGTATTGGAAGCTTTAAAAGGGAATCACCCGATCAACAAGATTTGGATTGCTGAGGGTTCCTTAAAAGGTTCGATGACGAATGTCATTCAAGCGAGCAAAACGAACAAGGTACAAATCCAAAGTGTTCCTAGAAAAAAACTAGATCATATGGTGCCAGACTCGAATCATCAAGGTGTTGTCGCGCAAATTGCAGCCTATGAATATCAGGATATATCGGTACTTTTAGAACGCGCTGCTGAAAGGGGAGAATCCCCCTTCTTGATCATGTTAGATGAGCTGGAAGACCCTCACAATTTAGGATCAATTTTAAGAACGGCAGACGCAGCGGGCGCGCATGGTGTAATCATCCCAAAGCGAAGGGCAGTCGGTTTAACATCGACGGTTGCCAAAGCTTCGGCGGGTGCTATTGAACATGTTCCAGTTGCCCGGGTAACGAATCTGGCGAGGACAATGGACGAGCTTAAAAAAGATGGTATGTGGTTTATCGGTACAGATGCCAAAGGGCAGGATGATTACAAAAAGGTTGAAGTAGATATGCCTTTGTGTCTGGTTATTGGGAGTGAAGGAAAAGGAATGAGCCGTCTCACGAAAGAGAAGTGTGATTTTCTTATTAGAATTCCTCTCATGGGTAAGGTGACATCCTTGAACGCCTCCGTTGCAGCAAGTCTTCTCATGTATGAAGTTTTAAGAAGGCGTCCGACTGCGGAGAACAGGTAGCATGAGAAAAGTATTACTAGTGGATGGCTACAATATTATTGGAGACTGGCCAGAACTTCGAGAATTACAAAAAAAGGATCTTGAAGGTTCGAGGGACATTCTTATTGAAAAAATGGCGGAATATCAAGCATTCACTGGAATAGAAGTAACAATTATCTTTGATGCTCATATGGTTCCTGGCGTTGGTAAAAAATATAGTAATTTTTCTTTAAATGTTATTTATACAAGAGAAAAGGAAACAGCGGACGAACGGATTGAGCGATTAGTCATTGAATGGAAGCGGATAGACACGCAAATCTACGTCGCGACTTCAGATTTCGTAGAGCAACGGGTTATCTTTGCCAGCGGTGCTTTCAGAAAATCTGCACGAGAGTTACGGACAGAAATGCTTCAAATTGAAAAAGGAATTGAAACAGAAGTAAACAATACGAAAAAAGTAAAAGCTAAAACAAAATTACCGATTACTGATGAAATGGCAGAAATTTTTGAAAAATGGCGCAGAGGTAACTGATAACACCTTGACGTTATCGATTTTACCCATGTATAATATTGTTATAATTAGACAATTAAATTAATTCGCAAAATATTCGCAAAAATTTTTCTTTGAACACTTATGAGTGGAGTCATGGGAGTGACTAACTTTTTCGAATGACAGAAAAAGATAGGTCGGAGGGATTGCGGTGGCTTTGAAATTCATCGAGAAGGGAATACTACAAGAGAATTTTCGCCATCTAGACGATGAAAGTCTTGTAGAATACGTACGTGAAGGCGACAGTGCTGCGCTTGAATATTTAATTACTAAGTACAAAAATTTTGTGCGTGCAAAATCGAGATCTTACTTCTTAATCGGAGCAGATCATGAGGACATTGTGCAAGAGGGCATGATCGGCTTGTATAAGGCTATACGTGATTTTCAAGGGGACAAGCTTTCCTCGTTTAAAGCCTTTGCAGAGCTTTGTATTACGAGGCAAATTATAACCGCCATCAAGACAGCAACTAGACAAAAACACATCCCGTTAAATTCCTATGTCTCATTGGACAAGCCCATTTACGATGAAGAGTCAGATCGGA
Source organism: Salipaludibacillus sp. CF4.18 (assembly GCF_051262595.1). Taxonomy (NCBI): domain Bacteria; kingdom Bacillati; phylum Bacillota; class Bacilli; order Caryophanales; family Bacillaceae; genus Salipaludibacillus; species Salipaludibacillus sp. CF4.18. The sequence continues at coordinate 37,296 of NZ_JBIMEV010000031.1, read as the reverse complement.
CACTTCTTGACGTTATTTGTGGGACCAAGGTGAGCAATCCTGAAGAACTTCTAATCAATCAAGAGGAATTTGACCATATCGAGCTTAAAATGAGTGAAATTCTTAGTGACTTGGAGCGGAAGGTACTCATGCTTTATCTTGACGGCAGGAGTTATCAGGAAATATCCGTCGATCTAAAAAGACATGTGAAATCGATTGATAATGCGCTGCAACGTGTAAAAAGAAAACTCGAACGCTTTGTTGAAATAAAAGACATGAAATTATCTTAAGCAGGGGCGACCCTGTTTTTTTGTATTACGTGTTATGAAATAATTCTCAGACGTCTATGCTGATGATGAACAAGCATTGACACCAAAGGAACCAATGTGATAAATTTTATGGGTATGTATTAAACGTGAAATAAAAGGAGAATGGTCATGTCACATAAAGTGACGCTTGCTTGCGAGTATTGTCATTCAAGGAACTATTCAACAACGAAAACAACTCAAGGTCGGACAGAGCGACTTCAGATAAATAAATATTGTAGCACTTGCGAAAAGCATACAACTCATTCGGAGACGAAGTAGTTACATATATTGGAGGTGGAATAAGTGGCCGACACAATGAAAAAGCCATTAAAGTTTTTGAAAGAAGTTTCAACTGAAATGAAACGAGTATCTTGGCCGAATCGAAAAGAATTAACTCGATATACCATCGTCGTTGTTTTTACAGTAATTTTTATTGCAATTTACTTTGCAATAGCTGATTATGGGATCTCATCCCTTATTCGATTAATTACGGAATAAGTTATGTTAGAAGAAGTTTTATACGAACATCAAGTAATGATTCGGAAATGAATTTGGTTATCATCCTTTTAGAGGGCGCTGGCTATACTATCAAATATGATTTGGTTAGAGGAGGGAAGGACTTTATTGTCCTGAACACACATGGAAATGAATTGGTATGTCGTTCACACTTACTCAGGTTATGAGAATAAAGTGAAAACAAATTTAGAAAAAAGAGTAGAAACAATGGGGATGACGGATAAAATTTTCCGTGTTCTAGTTCCGGTTGAAGAAGAAACAGAAATTAAGAACGGAAAGTCAAAGCAAGTTACTAAGAAAATATTTCCCGGTTATGTTATTGTAGAGATGCTCATGACAGATGATTCTTGGTATGTTGTTCGTAACACACCTGGTGTTACCGGATTTATCGGTTCTTCTGGCGGAGGTTCAAAACCTACTCCATTACTTCCTGAAGAAGTCGAGGCCATTTTACGACAAATGGGCGTGGAATCTCCACAACCGGAAATAGATTTCGAATTGAAACAATCGGTAAAAGTTAAAGAAGGACCATTTGCTAACTTTATCGGTACAATCGAAAATATATCTATTGAAAAACAGAAGCTAAAAGTGCATGTAAACATGTTTGGTAGAGAAACTCCAGTAGAGCTTGAATTCACTCAAGTAGAAAAACTTTAACTTTACAGAGAAAACTTCTTGCTATCTTGTCATTGAAGTGATAAAATTTGAATGTTGTTTAAACAACGTGGACATTCTGTTCACGTTTTTTCCTGCAAAAAAGCAGGATTTATGAGTGGGAGAGCAGTAATTGAAATCAGAGTTTCGACAGGCTTTGCCTCAGATCTTCTGAATAACTTATATGCTCGGTTACCACATCACGGACTTAAGGAGGTGTGTCGCGTGGCTAAAAAAGTCATTAAAGTAGTTAAATTGCAAATTCCAGCTGGGAAAGCGAATCCAGCACCACCGGTTGGGCCGGCTCTAGGTCAAGCAGGGGTTAACATTATGGGATTTTGTAAGGAGTTTAACGCTCGTACGCAAGAAGACGCGGGCTTAATTATCCCAGTTGAGATTACGGTATTTGAAGACCGTTCATTTTCTTTTATCACAAAAACTCCACCTGCAGCAGTTCTTCTAAAGAAGGCAGCTGGTATTGATTCAGGTTCTGGTGAACCGAATCGCAATAAGGTGGCAACGTTAAAGCGTGATAAAGTAAAAGAAATTGCAGAAACAAAGATGCCTGATTTAAACGCAGCTGATGTAGAAGCAGCGATGCGTATGGTTGAAGGTACTGCCCGTAGCATGGGAATCGTTATTGAAGACTAATGGACCGATGTTAGAAGATTGAGGTTGCGATTACAGGACATAGGTCCTGCCTGAAACTTTCAGGTTCGCAACCTTTAATAGTGGGAGGTCTAACCGCTAAAACCACATGAGGAGGAAAGAACAATGGCTAAAGGTAAAAAATATCAAGACGCGATCAAACAAGTTGACCGCGAGAAATTATATGATGTAGAAGAAGCAATTGAGCTTGTGAAAAAGACGGCTACTGCAAAATTTGATGAAACGGTTGAATTAGCAGCTCGTTTAGGAGTGGATCCTAAAAAAGCGGATCAACAAATTCGTGGAGCAGTCGTTCTTCCTAACGGAACAGGTAAGACACAAAGTGTTCTTGTTTTCGCTAAAGGAGACAAAGCAAAAGAAGCTGAAGCAGCAGGTGCTGATTTTGTTGGGGAAGAAGATATGATCAATAAAGTAACTCAAGGTTGGTTAGACTTTGATGTGGTTGTAGCTACTCCAGACATGATGGCTCAAGTTGGTAAACTAGGACGAGTATTAGGGCCTAAAGGTTTAATGCCTAACCCTAAAACTGGTACAGTAACTTTTGATGTTGAAAAAGCTGTTAATGAAATCAAAGCAGGTAAAGTTGAATACCGCGTTGATAAATCAGGGAATATTCACGTACCAATTGGTAAAGCTTCCTTTGATAACGACAAGCTTGTTGAAAACTTCAAAACGATGATGGATACGTTGTTAAAAGTTAAGCCTTCAGCAACAAAAGGGACTTACATTCGTAATGTTGCAATTGCAGCTACAATGGGACCTGGCTTAAAAATTAACGCATCTAATTATAAACTGTAGTTGACTTCCCTGTCATAGGGAGTTATACTCGTAATTGTGAATTTAATCGATCATACCGTAGACAGTAGGTGCACAAAGTGCTTAATTTCCTGCCGAGGTTTGTAGCGTCGAAAACCTATTAATACAATAGGGAATAGATTATACTTGCCTCCATGTCTATACATGGGGGCTTTTTTATAGCTTTCAAACGGTAAACGGTGTGTGACAAAATGTCATTGGGAGGTGTCAGTATGAGTACAGTGATCGAAAAGAAGAGTCAAGTTGTAGATGAGATCGCAGGTAAATTAAAAGATAGTGTTGCTACGATCGTAGTAGACTATCGCGGGTTAGATGTATCTGAAATTACAGAGCTTCGTAAGCAATTACGTGAAGCGAATGTTGATTTTAAAGTATATAAAAACTCTATGGTACGTCGTGCAACTGAAACAACAGACTTGTCAGGAATTGATGAGCAGTTAGTTGGGCCGACGGCGATTGCTTTTAGTAATGATGATGTTATTGCTCCGGCAAAGATTCTTAATAACTTTGCAAAAGACCACAACGCATTAGAACTTAAAGCAGGTATTATTGAAGGACGTGTTGCATCACTAGAGGAGATCAAAGCATTAGCATCTCTTCCATCACGCGAAGGTTTACTATCTATGCTACTCAACGTTATGCAAGCTCCAATCCGCGGATTTGCAGTGGCTACTAAAGCAGTTGCAGATCAAAAAGAAGAAGAGCAAGGTGCGTAAGCAATCTTGTAACACTATATTAAAAAAATTAGCCTAACGGCAGAACTATCAAAATAGGAGGAATAATATTATGACTAAGCAAGAAATGGTTGACGCGATTAAAGAAATGTCAGTATTAGAATTAAATGATTTAGTAAAAGCTATTGAGGAAGAATTTGGTGTTTCTGCAGCAGCTCCTGTTGCAGCTGCTGGTGGCGCTGCTGAAGCAGTTGAAGAGCAAACTGAATTTGATGTTATCCTTGAATCAGCTGGATCTGCTAAAATCGGAGTAATCAAAGTTGTTCGTGAAATCACAGGTCTTGGTCTTAAAGATGCTAAAGGACTTGTTGATGGTGCTCCAGCTCCAGTTAAAGAAGGCGTAAGCAAAGAAGACGCTGAAGAAATCAAAGCTAAGTTAGTAGAAGCAGGAGCTTCTGTAGAAGTTAAGTAATTTAGTTTTTAGATAAACAAAGAAAGCTCGCTTTGGATCCCAAAGCGAGCTTTCTTTATCCATATGAATAGAGATTCTAAAGGGCGTGAACGAAGGATGTCTGATCATTATTATTCTAAAAAACCTGCGGTTAAAAGCAATATTAAACATATCCAAGTAAATGTGAAAGATGAAACATTTAAGTTTAGTGTGGATAGTGGCGTATTCTCCAAAGGTGGACTTGATTTTGGAAGTAGATTATTAATTGAAGCTTTTCGTGAGCCTGATATTAAGGGACCAATACTAGATATAGGATGTGGATGGGGGCCAATTGGAATTACTGTTGCAAAACTGATACCTGATCGAACAGTTCACATGGTAGATATTAATGAGAGATCCGTATCACTATCAGAGGAAAATGCTAAATTAAATGGTGCGAAAAATGTCTCTATATATCAAAGTGATCTACTAGAGAACGTAAAAGAAGATTCTTTTGCAGTTGCGATAACAAATCCTCCAATTCGAGCCGGTAAAGCAGTTGTTTTTCAACTTTATGAACAAACCGCACTTGCACTTCATGAAAAAGGTGAAATTTGGGTGGTTATTCAAAAGAAGCAAGGTGCAGCATCTACCAAGAAAAAACTCGAACAGTTAAACTTTGAAGTTACGACGGAAGTGAAAGAAAAAGGTTATTTTGTTTTCCATGGAAAAAAATGTTGACTATGGATTTTGTTTGTGATAGTGTTATTTAATGCGTATGAACATAAAAATCGATAATAGGGTTTTTATGCTCTATTAATGTCTCTAAAAGTAGAAAACGTTGAATTGTCGGTGAATTAAAGAGGTTTTTAATAAATATTGATGTATATAAAAAGGGTGATTTGGACAAACTATGAACGTCTTTTATGCAGGAAAGTGATAGGAGACTTTATAACCCTTTTTTTCTTTATTTAATGATCTAATTTTCTCACCACATATCAATATTCTACAAAGGTTCTCTTAAAACCTTTTATTTTGGTTATGTGAAAGATTCATGGTGATAGTGAAAGTAGAGTAACTAATTAGCGTTAGGCAAAAATTTGTCCGAATGTTAATTATTGGTTGCTTATCAGCGGAGTTTTTTAACAGGACAAATTTTTTAGAAGTATGGCAAGCTATTCGGTAAGGTTAGCAAGAATTAATTACGTATCTGTCAAAGGAAGAGCCAAGTATCTTTGGATTCCTTTTGATGATAAAAACGTTAGGTTTGAGGGGTGAATAAGTTGACAGGTCAACTAGTTCAGTATGGACGCCACCGCCAGAGGAGAAGTTACGCAAGAATTAATGAAGTTTTGGATCTTCCAAACTTGATAGAAATTCAGACGGCTTCTTATCAATGGTTTCTTGATGAGGGTATACGAGAGATGTTTCAAGACATCTCACCAATTGAAGATTTTACAGGAAATTTAGTTCTTGAGTTTATTGATTATAGCTTAGGAGATCCAAAGTATCCTGTGGATGAATCGAAAGAACGTGATGTCACGTATTCTGCTCCACTTCGAGTAAAGGTTCGCCTTATTAATAAGGAAACCGGTGAAGTAAAAGAGCAAGAAGTATTTATGGGAGATTTCCCTCTCATGACAGACACAGGTACATTCGTTATTAACGGTGCAGAGCGAGTTATTGTTTCACAGCTTGTTCGTTCACCAAGTGTGTATTTTAGTCAAAAAATAGACAAAAATGGGAAGCGCGGCTTCACTACAACGGTAATACCGAATCGTGGTGCTTGGCTAGAATTAGAAACTGATGCCAAAGATGTTGTGTATGTTCGTATTGACCGTACACGAAAAATCCCGGTAACAGTTTTATTGCGTGCGCTTGGGTTTGGCTCTGATCAAGAGATCATTGACTTGTTAGGAGAAGATGAGTATTTACGTAATACGCTTGAAAAAGACAATACTGACACTGCAGAAAAAGCGTTGTTGGAAATCTATGAGCGTTTACGTCCGGGAGAACCACCAACTGTAGATAGCGCCAAAAGTCTACTAGAATCCCGCTTTTTTGATCCGAAAAGGTACGATCTAGCAAATGTAGGTCGTTATAAAATGAATAAAAAGCTTCATATTAAAAATCGTTTATTTAACCAAAAATTGGCTGAAACGTTAGTTGATCCAGATACTGGTGAAATACTGGCAGAAGAAGGTTCCCTAATTGATCGCCGTCTTTTGGATAAACTTATTCCATACTTGAATAACAATGTTGGTTTCAAACACATTACTCTTCAAGGCGGAGTTATTAACGATGAAGAAGTAGAGCTTCAGTCTGTTTTAATTTATTCACAGCAAGCTGGAGATGATGAATTACCAATTCGGGTAATAGCTAATGGTCAAATTGATGAAAAAATTAAAAACATTACACCGGCGGATATTATCTCGTCTGTCAGTTACTTCTTTAACTTGTTGCATGGCGTTGGTAATACCGATGATATTGATCATCTAGGAAACCGCCGTTTACGTTCTGTAGGGGAATTACTGCAAAACCAATTTAGAATTGGTTTATCTCGAATGGAACGTGTAGTTCGTGAGCGCATGTCGATTCAGGATGCAAATATGATTACGCCACAAGCGTTGATTAATATTCGACCTGTTATTGCTTCTATTAAAGAGTTCTTCGGTAGCTCTCAGCTATCTCAATTTATGGACCAGACAAACCCATTAGCGGAATTAACGCATAAGCGTCGTCTCTCTGCCCTTGGACCTGGTGGTTTAACTCGTGAGCGTGCTGGCTTTGAAGTGCGAGATGTTCATTATTCCCACTATGGACGTATGTGTCCGATTGAGACACCTGAAGGACCGAACATCGGTTTAATTAACTCATTATCAAGTTTTGCGAAGGTCAACCCTTTTGGTTTCATAGAGTCGCCATATCGTAAGGTTGATCATGATGCAGAATTGGTATCTAAACATATAGACTACTTAACTGCAGACGAAGAGGATAACTATGTAGTCGCTCAGGCAAATGCAAAGTTAGATGAGAATGGTGCTTTCTTGGACGATGATATTATTTGTCGTTTCCGTGGGGAGAACATTATTGTTCCTCGTGATCGAGTAGATTACATGGATGTATCACCAAAACAGGTTGTTTCCGCCGCTACTGCGTGTATTCCTTTCTTAGAAAACGATGACTCTAACCGTGCGTTAATGGGTGCCAACATGATGCGTCAAGCAGTTCCGCTCTTAGAACCACATTCTCCATTAGTAGGAACTGGTATGGAGTATGTGAATGCGAAAGACTCGGGTGCTTCTGTTGTTTCCGCGACGAAAGGTAGAGTTGAACGAGTATCAGCTAGATATATTGATATTCGCGTAATCGAAGAAGTAGATGGCAAAGAAGTAGAAGGTAATCTAAAACAATATAAATTAATGAAATTCGAACGTTCAAACCAAGGTACTTCCTATAATCAGCGCCCAATCGTAAGTGAAGGTATGATTGTAGAAAAAGGCGAAATCCTTGCTGACGGTTCTTCTATGGAAAAGGGAGAAATGGCACTAGGTCAGAATGTTCTAGTCGGATTTATGACATGGGATGGTTACAACTATGAGGATGCGATTATCCTTAGTGAGCGTCTTGTAAAAGATGATGTATATACATCTATTCATATTGAAGAATTCGAATCTGAGGCTAGAGATACAAAGCTCGGACCAGAGGAGATTACCCGCGATATCCCGAACGTAGGGGAAGATGCGCTTCGTAACCTGGATGAACGCGGTATTATTCGAACAGGTGCTGAAGTGAAAGATGGAGATATCCTATGCGGAAAGGTTACGCCTAAAGGGGTAACGGAACTAACTGCAGAAGAGCGATTACTTCATGCGATTTTCGGTGAAAAAGCAAGGGAAGTTCGTGATACATCACTAAGAACTCCACACGGTGGGGACGGTATCGTTCTTGACGTGAAGGTATTTAACCGTGAAGACGGGGATGAACTTCCACCTGGTGTAAACCAGCTTGTGCGTGTATATCTCGTGCAGAAGCGTAAAATTCACGAGGGAGATAAAATGGCAGGGCGACATGGTAACAAAGGTGTTATTTCCCGCATTTTACCTGAGGAAGATATGCCATATATGCCTGACGGTACTCCCATTGATATCATGCTTAACCCACTAGGGGTTCCATCGCGTATGAATATCGGGCAAGTGTTAGAGCTCCATATGGGTATGGCTGCTAGACAACTAGGAATTCACATCGCTACACCAGTTTTTGATGGAGCGGAAGAAGAAGATGTATGGAGTACGATCCAAGAGGCTGGAATGTCCAGAGATGGTAAAACGGTTCTTTATGACGGTCGTACTGGAGAAGCATTTGATAACCGTGTTTCTGTGGGTGTTATGTACATGATTAAACTTGCTCACATGGTTGATGATAAATTACATGCACGTTCAACAGGTCCTTACTCTCTCGTTACACAACAGCCTTTAGGTGGTAAAGCACAATTTGGTGGTCAACGTTTCGGTGAGATGGAGGTATGGGCATTAGAGGCATATGGTGCCGCCTATACACTGCAAGAAATCCTAACGGTTAAATCAGATGACACGATCGGCCGTGTGAAAACGTACGAGGCAATTGTCAAAGGAGAAAACGTTCCAGAACCAGGTGTTCCAGAATCTTTCAAAGTATTGATTAAAGAACTTCAAAGTCTTGGTATGGATGTGAAAATGCTATCTAGTAATGACGAGGAAATCGACATGCTAGAGCTTGATGATGATGATGATCAATCAAATGATAAACTTAACTTAAACCTAGAGTCCAGTGGAGAATCCAACGGGTAACGTAAGAACTTGAATGCTGAAAGGGAGGTTAACCCCTTGATAGATGTGAATAATTTTGAGTATATGAAAATCGGTCTTGCATCCTCAGATAAGATTCGTTCTTGGTCTCGAGGAGAAGTCAAGAAGCCGGAAACGATTAACTACAGAACATTGAAGCCAGAAAAAGACGGGCTTTTCTGTGAACGGATATTTGGACCTACAAAGGACTGGGAATGTCATTGTGGAAAATACAAACGCGTCAGATATAAAGGTGTCGTTTGTGATCGCTGCGGTGTTGAAGTTACTAGATCAAAAGTTCGTCGAGAGCGCATGGGGCATATTGAATTAGCTGCCCCTGTGTCTCACATATGGTATTTCAAAGGGATTCCGAGTCGTATGGGTCTTGTTTTGGATATGTCTCCACGGTCACTCGAAGAAGTAATTTACTTTGCATCTTACGTTGTAACTGAAACTGGAGATACACCATTAGAGTTGAAACAGTTGCTCTCTGAAAAAGAGTACCGGGCTTACCGAGAGAAATACGGTCGTACATTCTCTGCACAAATGGGTGCAGAAGCGATTCGTAAACTTTTAGAAGATATTGAACTCGACAAAGAAGCAGTAAGTTTAAAAGAAGAGTTAGAAACAGCCCAAGGACAACGAAGAACGAGAGCCATTAAACGTTTGGAAGTTATCGAGGCTTTTCGACACTCAGGAAACGATCCTTCTTGGATGGTGCTAGATGTCCTTCCTGTTATACCACCAGAGTTACGACCAATGGTTCAACTTGATGGAGGAAGATTCGCGACATCTGATTTAAACGACCTTTATCGCCGTGTTATTAACCGTAACAATCGATTAAAGCGTCTGTTAGATCTAGGCGCACCAAACATTATCGTTCAAAATGAGAAGCGTATGCTGCAGGAAGCTGTAGATGCCCTTATTGATAACGGTCGAAGAGGTCGTCCAGTTACTGGACCGGGTAACCGTCCATTGAAGTCCCTTTCGCATATGTTGAAAGGTAAACAAGGACGCTTTCGTCAAAACTTATTAGGAAAACGTGTCGATTACTCAGGTCGTTCCGTTATCGTAGTAGGACCTCATTTAAAGATGTTCCAGTGCGGGCTTCCAAAAGAAATGGCGTTGGAGTTATTCAAGCCTTTCGTTATGAAAGAGCTCGTCAGTAAAGGGTTTGCTCATAACATCAAGAGTGCGAAAAGAAAAGTCGAGCGTGTCCACCCTGAAGTGTGGGATGTTTTGGAAGAAGTAATTAAAGAACATCCGGTTTTATTAAACCGTGCACCAACGCTTCACAGATTGGGAATTCAAGCTTTCGAACCAACGTTGGTTGAAGGTCGTGCGATTAAACTCCATCCACTCGTTTGTACAGCATATAACGCTGACTTTGACGGTGACCAAATGGCAGTGCACGTTCCATTATCTGCTGAAGCGCAAGCGGAGTCTCGTATCCTTATGCTTGCGGCTCAAAACATTTTAAACCCGAAGGATGGTAAACCTGTTGTTACACCATCTCAGGATATGGTATTAGGTAACTACTACTTGACCATTGAGAGAAAAGGTGCAATTGGCGAAGGAAGAATTTTTAACGATCCTAATGAAGTAATGACCGCATATACAAATGGATATGTACATCTTCATACAAGAATCGCTGTCCCTGTTTCATCATTAAGTAAATTAAACTTTAGAGATGAATTTGAAGACCAACTTATTCTAACATCGGTAGGTAAAGTGATTTTCAATGAAATTCTTCCAGAATCGTTCCCTTATATTAACGAACCTACGATTGAGAATCTTGAGTTAGAGACTCCGTCGAAGTTCTTTGTACCAAGAGGGACGGATGTGAAAGAAGAATTTAAAAAACGTGATCTTGTCCTGCCATTTAAGAAAGGTTTCCTAGGTGACATCATTGCGGAGGTCTTTAAGAAATTTAAGATTTCTGAAACATCTGTGATGTTGGATAAGATGAAGGATTTAGGGTTCTTTTATTCGACGAAAGCTGGAATCACTATTGGGGTTTCCGATATTGTTGTTCTTGCTGACAAACAAGCGATCCTTGATGATTCTGAAGAAAAAGTACAGCGGATCTTAAAACAGTTTCGTCGTGGTCTAATCACGGAAGAAGAGAGATATGACAAAGTAATTGCTATCTGGAGTGCAGCAAAAGATGTGATTCAAAATAAATTGATGGGCACATTGGATATTAATAACCCTATCTTTATGATGAGTGATTCTGGAGCGCGTGGTAACGCCTCTAACTTTACCCAGCTTGCTGGTATGCGTGGTCTGATGGCTAACCCGTCCGGAAGAATTATTGAGCTTCCGATTAAATCCAGTTTCCGTGAAGGTCTAACAGTACTGGAGTACTTTATCTCCACTCACGGTGCTCGTAAAGGTCTTGCAGATACTGCTCTTAAAACAGCGGACTCAGGGTATCTCACTCGGCGCCTAGTAGACGTGGCTCAAGATGTTATTATTCGTGATGACGATTGTGGCACTGATCGAGGGTTAATTGTTAAAGCAATAAAAGAAGGTAATGAAATAATTGAAAGTTTATACGATCGATTAGTTGGTCGCGTATCTTTCCAAAGACTTTACCATCCTGAAACGAATGAGATCCTCGTTGAACGTAACCAGGATATTACAGAAGACATGTCCAAAGTAATTGAAGATGCTGGAGTGGAAACGGTACTAATTCGTTCCGCATTCACATGTGATACGAAACATGGTGTATGTAAGAAGTGCTACGGTCGAAATCTTGCTACTGGATCTGAAGTAGAAGTTGGTGAAGCAGTAGGTATTATCGCAGCGCAATCTATTGGTGAGCCAGGTACACAGTTAACAATGCGTACTTTCCACACCGGCGGGGTAGCTGGAGATGACATTACTCAAGGTTTACCGAGAATTCAGGAAGTCTTTGAAGCTCGTAATCCTAAAGGTCTTGCGATTATTTCCGAGATTGAAGGGGAAGTTATCGAAATTAAAGAGGTTAACGATAAGAAAGAAATCGTGGTACAAGGTGCTATTGAGGTACGGAACTATCCAACACTTTACGGCTCCAGGATGAAAGTGGAAGTCGGAGAAAAAGTGTTGCCTGGCCAAGAACTAACAGAAGGTTCTATCGATCCCAAAGAACTCTTGATTGTATCAGGTGTTCAAGGAGTACAGGAGTATCTGTTACGAGAAGTGCAAAAAGTTTACCGTATGCAAGGTGTTGAAATCGGAGACAAACACGTCGAAGTTATGGTTCGTCAAATGATGCGTAAAATTCGTGTTATTGATGCAGGCGATACAAATGTATTACCAGGCTCACTCGTGGAGATTCATCAATTTAACGATGCAAACCGTGATATACTTCTAAGAAATGGCCGCCCTGCGTCAGGTCGTCCGGTTCTACTAGGAATTACAAAAGCATCACTTGAGACGGATTCTTTCTTATCTGCAGCTTCCTTCCAAGAAACAACACGTGTTTTGACAGATGCGGCTATTAAAGGTAAACGCGATGAATTAGTCGGGTTGAAGGAAAACGTTATAATCGGTAAATTAGTTCCAGCAGGTACAGGTATGCAACGTTACCGCCAAATGTCAGCAGCTGATAAATCAAAAACAGATAAAAATGAAGTTGTTGAAGAAGTAGCAATGAAGGAATAAGTGAAATAGGTATTGACACTGAAATACGACGGTGGTACTATATCCTAGTGTGCCAAATACCTGATGCTTTGGAGGATTACAGATGTCTTATGAAAAAGTAGCCCAGGCAGCTAATAAAGTCGTAGGCACGAAGCAGACGCTTAAAGCACTGGAAAATGAGCTGGTAAAAGAGCTCTTTGTTGCAGAAGATGCTGATCATCAAGTGTTAGACAAGGTCATGACTTTGGCAAATGACAAAGGTGTTCAAGTTAATTCCGTTGATTCTATGAAAAGGCTTGGAAAAGCCTGTGGTATTGACGTCAATGCAGCAATCGTAGCTATTAAAAAGTAAAATAGTTTTTACCAACAGGCTCGCCCCTGTTGGTGAAAGCTTTCCTTTTACCCATTTGTGGACCACCTGGACCAGTGGTCTTGCATATTTCAATTAAGAGAGGAGGAAAACCAATGCCTACAATTAACCAATTAGTGCGTAAGGGACGTCAGTCGAAGATTAGAAAGTCTGACTCTCCAGCTTTAAATAAAGGTTATAACAGTTTTAAAAAGATTCAAACAGATGAGGATTCACCACAGAAACGTGGAGTTTGTACTCGTGTAGGTACGATGACACCGAAGAAGCCGAACTCGGCACTTCGTAAATATGCCCGTGTTCGTTTGACGAACCAAATCGAAGTAACTGCATACATCCCTGGAATTGGGCACAACCTGCAAGAACACAGTGTTGTACTTATCCGTGGCGGACGTGTGAAAGACTTACCGGGGGTACGTTATCATATCGTACGTGGAGCTCTTGACACAGCTGGTGTTGAGAACCGTATGCAAAGCCGTTCTAAGTATGGAACGAAGAGACCTAAGAAATAAAGATTTTCAGAAACAAAAACTACTATTAATTCGTGAAAGGAGGGACTTCAATGCCTCGTAAAGGACCCGTACCTCGTAGAGACGTACTAGCTGACCCGATTTATCAATCTAAATTAGTTACGCGTTTAATTAACCGTATTATGTCTGATGGTAAAAGAGGAAAAGCACAAACTATACTTTATAAAGCATTTGATCTTGTCCGTGAACGTGGAGGTAATGATCCACAGGAAGTTTTCGAACAAGCATTAAAGAATATCATGCCAGTACTTGAGGTTAAAGCACGCCGAGTAGGTGGAGCAACGTATCAAGTACCTATCGAAGTGAAACCTGAGCGTCGTACGACATTAGGACTTCGTTGGTTAGTAAGCTACGCTCGTCTTCGTGGAGAGAAAACAATGGAAGAGCGTCTTGCAAATGAAATTATGGATGCTGCTAATAACACTGGCGCAGCTGTTAAAAAGCGTGAGGATACTCACCGTATGGCTGAAGCGAATAAAGCATTTGCTCATTATCGCTGGTAGAATTAAAGGTTTGGATAAGGAATCAATTCAATTGTGAATTGGTTCCCCTTCAATACAACTAAACGTTTTTATAATAAGGGAAGGAGAAATTGACTAATGGCAAGAGAATTCTCCTTAGAAAAGACTCGTAATATCGGAATCATGGCTCATATTGATGCCGGTAAAACGACAGCTACAGAGCGTATTCTTTTCTATACAGGGCGCATTCACAAAATTGGTGAAACTCACGATGGCGGTTCTCAAATGGACTGGATGGACCAAGAGCAAGAGCGTGGGATCACAATTACGTCTGCTGCCACAACAGCACAGTGGAGAGGTCATCGGATCAACATTATCGATACTCCTGGACACGTAGACTTCACAGTCGAAGTTGAACGTTCATTAAGAGTATTAGATGGTGCAGTAGCAGTATTAGATGCTCAGTCCGGTGTAGAACCACAAACTGAAACAGTTTGGCGTCAAGCAACAACATATGGTGTGCCAAGAGTCGTCTTTGTAAATAAGATGGATAAACTAGGTGCAGATTTCGTATATTCACTCAAAACGTTAAAAGATCGTTTAGGAGCTAACGCTGCTGCGATACAGTTACCAATTGGTGCTGAAGACGATTTTGAAGGAATTATTGATCTCGTTACAATGGAAGCATTCTTCTATTTAGATGACTTAGGAACTCGTAGTGAAGCTCGTGAAATTCCAGAAGAGTATAAAGCTCAGGCGGTAGAGTATCGTGACAAACTTGTAGAAGCTGTGTCTGAATTAGATGAAGACCTCACTATGAAGTATTTAGAAGGAGAAGAGATTACGGAAGCTGAGTTAAAACAAGCTATTCGTACTGCTACACTTAGTGTAGAGTTCTATCCTGTTCTATGTGGATCGGCTTTTAAAAATAAAGGTGTTCAACTGTTGTTGGATGGCGTTATTGATTACTTACCAGCTCCAACAGATGTTGAAGCTATCAGAGGTATCAAACCAGATTCTGAGGAAGAAGTTATCCGTAAAGCCGGGGATGACCAACCTTTTTCTGCTTTAGCATTTAAGGTTGCTACAGACCCGTTTGTTGGTAAACTAACATTCTTCCGAGTCTATTCTGGTAAAGTAGATGCTGGTTCCTATGTTCGCAATACTTCCAAAGGGAAGCGTGAGCGTATGGGACGAATCTTACAAATGCACGCAAACCACCGTGAGGAAATTCCTACTTGTTATTCCGGTGATATTGCTGCAGGGATTGGTTTGAAGGACACATCAACAGGGGATACGTTAAGTGATGAAAAGAATCACGTTATCCTTGAATCTATGGAGTTCCCAGATCCAGTTATCTCATTGTCTGTTGAGCCAAAATCAAAAGCCGACCAAGATAAGATGGGTATGGCACTTGCTAAACTCGCAGAAGAGGATCCAACTTTCAAAACGCACACAGATGACGAAACAGGTCAAACTATCATCGCTGGTATGGGTGAGCTTCACTTAGATATCCTTGTTGATCGTATGAAACGTGAGTTTAATGTAGAAGCTAATGTAGGTGCTCCTCAAGTATCTTATCGTGAAACAATTCGCCAAGCTGCGAAATGTGAAGGTAAGTTTGTACGTCAATCTGGTGGACGAGGTCAGTACGGTCACGTATGGATCGAATTCTCACCTAATGATGAGGGTGCAGGTTTCGAATTTATTGATAATGTTGTAGGTGGGGTAGTACCACGTGAATATATCAATTCAGTTCACGCCGGGGTTAAAGATTCTTTAGACAACGGTCTACTCGCAGGTTTCCCTGTAATTGATGTTAAAGCAAGATTATATGATGGTTCGTACCATGATGTTGACTCGAATGAGATGGCATTTAAAGTAGCTGCATCAATGGCATTTAAAGAGGCTAGAACTAAATGTAACCCAGCTCTACTTGAACCACTAATGAGAGTAGAAGTTGTTATCCCTGAAGAATACATGGGAGACATCATGGGTGATATCACTTCCCGTCGTGGTCGTGTAGAAGGTATGGAAGCTCGCGGTAATGCACAAACAGTTAAAGCGATGGTTCCTTTAGCAGAGATGTTCGGATATGCGACATCCCTTCGTTCAAACACACAAGGTCGTGGAAATTATACAATGACTTTCGACCACTATGAAGAAGTACCGAAAAGTATTTCAGAAGACATCATCAAGAAAAGCACAGGACGATAATCGTCCCTATCAGTGATTTATTGTAAGAAAAAAAGGTGTTAAGATACAGTCTTTCATCTTTAAAAAATAAAAATATCTAAAAATATTAAGGAGGATTTCGATCATGGGTAAAGAAAAATTTGATCGTTCCAAAACGCATGCTAATATCGGTACAATTGGTCACGTCGACCACGGTAAAACTACACTAACAGCAGCAATCTCTTCTGTACTTTTCAAGAAGTCAGGTAAAGGTTCTGCAATGGCGTATGACCAAATTGACGGAGCACCAGAAGAGCGCGAGCGTGGAATCACTATCTCCACTGCACACGTTGAATATGAAACTGATTCTCGTCACTATGCACACGTTGACTGCCCAGGCCACGCTGACTATGTAAAGAACATGATCACTGGTGCTGCACAAATGGACGGAGCTATCCTAGTAGTATCTGCTGCTGATGGCCCAATGCCACAAACTCGTGAGCATATCTTACTTTCTCGTCAAGTAGGTGTACCTTCAATCGTTGTTTTCTTAAACAAAACTGACCAAGTTGACGATGAAGAGCTACTTGAATTAGTAGAAATGGAAGTTCGTGATCTACTTTCTGATTATGATTTCCCTGGTGACGATGTTCCTGTAGTAAAAGGTTCTGCTCTTAAAGCACTTCAAGGTGACGAAGAGCACGAAAACATCATCCTAGAGTTAATGCAACAAGTGGATGACTACATTCCAACTCCGGACCGTGACAAAGATAAGCCATTCATGATGCCAATTGAGGATGTTTTTTCTATCACTGGTCGTGGTACTGTTGCTACTGGTCGTGTTGAGCGTGGAAAACTAAACGTAGGTGACGAAGTTTCAATCATCGGTCTTACTGAAGAACCTAAGAAAACTACGGTTACTGGTGTTGAAATGTTCCGTAAGCTTCTTGACTATGCTGAAGCTGGAGACAACATCGGTGCACTTCTTCGTGGGGTTGCTCGTGAAGATATCAACCGTGGTCAAGTACTTGCTAAGCCTGGAACAATCACTCCGCATACAAAGTTCAAAGCGGAAGTTTATGTTCTATCAAAAGAAGAAGGTGGACGTCACACTCCATTCTTCACAAACTACCGTCCACAATTCTATTTCCGTACTACAGACGTAACTGGTGTTACTCATCTTCCTGAAGGTGTAGAAATGGTTATGCCTGGAGATAACGTAGAAATGGTTGTTGAATTAATTTCACCAATCGCTATCGAAGAAGGTACTAAGTTCTCTATCCGTGAGGGTGGACGTACTGTTGGTGCTGGTGTCGTAGCTACAATCACTGAGTAAGATATTTGATTGAATAGCAAGAGACAAGTGAAAGCTGATCGGGGTGAGCAATCATCCTGATCAGTTTTTTTATTAGAAAATTTCTCCTTTCTAAAAAGACTTCTTGAATTATTTTTAATCACCTTGTATAATAGGCAAAGTGCGCTAATAAAGTTTTTTTAAATAAATGTTGCATATGATCAATGAATCTTGTATAATATTTAATGTTGGTCACTGACAGGCATTGAATCGGAAGGTTGTCGACACACCAGGCCCCTTTGCCATGGGACGGCGTAGAGAAATTTCCGAGGAGCAAGTCTATTTCCAAAAATGGGCGAAAAAGGAGGTAATATTATGGCAAAACAGAAAATTCGCATTCGATTAAAAGCGTATGATCACAGAATCTTAGATCAATCAGCGGTGAAGATTGTGGAAACAGCTAGTCGTTCAGGCGCGAGCGTTTCAGGTCCAATCCCACTACCAACTGAAAAATCAATCTACACGGTTCTACGTGCTGTACACAAATACAAAGATGCTCGTGAGCAGTTTGAAATGCGCACGCATAAGCGATTAATCGACATCATTGACCCTACACCACAAACTGTAGATGCGTTAATGCGATTGGATCTTCCGTCAGGCGTAGATATCGAAATTAAATTATAAATAATATTATAGAATAGAATTATAGGAGGTGTAACTCATGACTAAAGGAATCTTAGGTAGAAAATTAGGTATGACTCAAATTTTCTCTGAAACTGGAGAGGCAATTCCGGTAACAGTTATCCAAGCTGAGCCTAACGTTGTTCTTCAAAAGAAGACAATCGAAGGTGAAGGCTATGAATCAATTCAACTTGGTTTTTCAGACGAGAAACAAAATCGTGTGATTAAACCTGCAAAAGGTCATGCGGAAAAGGCGAAGACAACCCCTAAGCGCTTCGTTAAAGAGCTGCGTGATGTTACAGTTGCGGACTATGAAATTGGTCAGGAAATTAAAGTAGATACATTCACTGAAGGTGAAACTGTAGATGTAACTGGTACTTCTAAAGGGAAAGGTTTCCAAGGTGCTATCAAGCGTCATAACCAATCTCGAGGACCAATGTCTCACGGTTCGCGTTATCACCGTCGTCCTGGTTCAATGGGACCTGTTGCACCTAACCACGTACGCCCTGGTAAATTACTACCTGGTCGCATGGGTGGAGAGCAAGTCACCGTTCAAAATCTTGTAGTAGTAAAAGTAGATACAGAAACTAATTTGTTATTAGTTAAAGGAAATGTTCCTGGAGCTAACAAAAGTTATATTACTGTGAAATCAGCGATCAAAGCTGACTAATATTGAAAAGGAAAGGAGGAGCCCAGATGCCTAAAGTTACTTTATATAACCAAGCTGGCTCAGAAGTAGGCGATATTGAACTTTCAGCCGATGTTTTCGGTATTACACCAAATGAAAGTGTCCTATTTGAAGCAGTTTTGATGCAACAAGCATCTCAACGTCAAGGAACGCATTCAACAAAAGGTCGTGCAGATGTTCGCGGTGGCGGTAAAAAACCATGGCGTCAAAAAGGAACGGGACGTGCTCGTCACGGATCTATCCGTTCGCCAATTTGGGTTGGTGGTGGAGTTACATTCGGTCCAACACCACGTAAATATGGTTTTAAAATGCCTAAAAAGCAACGTCGTTTGGCTTTAAAATCTGCTCTTTCTTCCAAGGTGAATGATGAAAACATTCGCGTAGTGGAAGGATTGAGCCTAGAAACTCCTAAAACGAAGGAAATGAAAGTAATTCTTTCAGGATTATCTGCAGAAAAGAAGACACTGGTTGTAACATCTGAATACAACGCTGCTGTTGCATTATCTGTTGGTAACCTTCCAGGAGTAAAATTTATAACAGCTGATGGAGTAAATGTACTTGATATTCTTAAACATGAGAAGCTAATCATTACTCAAGATGCTGTGAAACAGGTAGAGGAGGTGCTTGCATAATGGCAGACGTAAGAGATATTATTAAGCGCCCGCTCATCACTGAGCGAACAACAGACTTGATGGCTGATAAGAAATATACGTTTGAGGTAGACCCTCGTTCGAATAAATCTCAAATCAAAGATGCTATTGAAGAAATCTTCAGCGTGAAAGTAGTTAGTGTTCACACGATGAACTACAAAGGTAAATTCAAGCGTTTCGGCCGTCATTCAGGCTACACTCCAAAACGCAAGAAAGCAATTGTTAAACTTTCTGCTGATAGTAAAGAATTAGAGTTCTTTGAGAGTGTATAACAAATAATTAGAGAAGGAGGGAAAAGCTGATGGCTATCAAAAAGTATAAACCAACCACACCGGGTCGTCGTGGTATGACTACTCTTGACTTTCAAGAGTTAACTACAGATCGACCAGAGAAATCATTGCTCGCTCCAGTTAAGCGAAATGGTGGACGTAACAACCAAGGTAGATTGACAGTGCGTCATCAAGGTGGCGGACACAAACGTCAATATAGAATAATGGATTTTAAACGTGATAAAGATGGAATTCCAGGGCGCGTTGCTACGATTGAATACGATCCGAACCGCACTGCAAATATCGCTCTTATCAACTACGCAGACGGAGAAAAGCGTTACATCATAGCTCCTAAAAACTTGAAGGTTGGTACTGTAATTCTGTCAGGTAAAGATGCGGATATCAAAATTGGTAACGCACTTCAACTGCAAGACATTCCGGTAGGTACTATTATTCACAACATTGAGCTTCGTCCAGGTAAAGGTGGACAGCTAGTTCGCTCAGCTGGTGCGGAAGCACAGGTTTTAGGTAAAGAAGGTAAGTATGTTCTTGTTCGCTTACGCTCTAGTGAAACGCGTTTAATCTTAGCAACTTGCCGTGCGACAATTGGTCAGGTTGGTAATGTTGAGCACGAACTAGTGAATGTCGGTAAAGCTGGTCGTTCACGTTGGAAAGGTATTCGTCCAACAGTTCGTGGTTCTGTTATGAACCCGGTTGATCACCCACACGGTGGTGGTGAAGGACGTGCGCCAATCGGACGTAAATCACCAATGTCTCCTTGGGGCAAACCAACCCTTGGATATAAGACTCGTAATAAAAACAAAGACACGGATAAATATATTGTGCGTCGTCGTAAAAAATAACGCGGTTGTGCTACGGTTCTTTAGACGAACCGTAGGTCAATCACGAAGGGAGGTACACTTATGGGTCGCAGTTTGAAAAAAGGACCATTCGTCGATGATCATCTTATGAAGAAAGTGGAAGCAATGGGTGAGGGCGAGAGTCGCAGAGTTATCAAGACTTGGTCTAGACGTTCTACTATTTTTCCACAATTTGTCGGTCACACGATTGCAGTATATGACGGTCGTAAACATGTACCAGTTTATATTTCGGAAGATATGGTTGGACACAAGCTTGGTGAGTTTGCACCATCAAGAACGTACAAAGGCCATGCATCTGACGATAAGAAAACACGACGTTAATAAAGAGGGGAGGTACTATTCATGGAAGCAAAAGCAATTGCAAAACAAGTGCGTATTGCTCCTCGCAAAGTTCGCTTAGTCGTTGACTTGATTCGAGGCAAAAAAGTTGGCGAAGCCGTATCTATTTTACGTCTTACACCTCAGAAGTCATCAATTGTAGTTGAGAAACTTTTGAATTCAGCCATTGCGAACGCAGAGCATAACTATGAAATGGAACCTGACAATTTAATTGTTAGTAAAGTATTTGTAGATGAAGGTGTTACATTAAAGAGATTTCGCCCACGTGCTATGGGACGTGCGAGTCGAATCAATAAACGTACGAGCCATATCACGCTCGTTCTATCAGAAAAGAAGGAGGGATAAGTGTGGGTCAAAAGATAAATCCTAATGGACTTCGTGTCGGCGTTATTCGCGGCTGGGAGTCAAAGTGGTACGCTGATAAAGACTATGCTGACCTACTTCACGAAGATATTAAAATTCGTGAATACTTGGAGAAGCGTTTGAGCGAAGCTTCTGTCTCTACTATTGAAATCGAACGTGCAGCAAATCGTGTGAACGTAACGATTTTCACTGCTAAGCCAGGTATGGTAATCGGTAAAGGTGGATCTGAAGTAGAAGCTCTACGTAAAGCTTTAAATCAATTAACAGGCAAAAAAGTTCACATTAACATCAACGAAATTAAGAGACCTGATCTTGATGGAAAACTTGTTGCTGAAAACATTGCTCGTCAATTAGAAAACCGTATTTCATTCCGTCGTGCGATGAAACAAACTATTCAACGTACAATGCGTTCAGGCGCTTTAGGAATTAAAACAGAAGTTTCTGGTCGACTTGGCGGTGCTGATATTGCTCGTTCTGAATCATATAACGAAGGAACTGTTCCTCTTCATACATTAAGAGCAGACATAGATTACGGATTTGCAGAAGCAGATACGACTTATGGAAAACTCGGTGTGAAGACTTGGATCTACAAAGGTGAGGTCCTTCCAACGAAAGGAACGAAACAAGAGGAAGGAGGAAAATAATCATGCTTATGCCAAAACGTGTTAAATACCGTCGCGAACACCGTGGTAAGATGCGCGGTCGTGCTAAGGGCGGAACAGAAGTAAATTTCGGTGAGTATGGTTTGCAAGCTTTAGAAGCTTCGTGGATCACGAACCGTCAAATAGAAGCTGCACGTATTTCCATGACACGTTATATGAAGCGTGGTGGTAAGGTGTGGATCAAAATTTTCCCAGATAAGCCTTATACAGCTAAACCTCTAGAAGTAAGAATGGGTTCCGGTAAAGGGGCACCAGAAGGTTGGGTTGCGGTAGTGAAGCCAGGGAAGATATTGTTTGAAATCGCAGGTGTATCTGAGGAAGTAGCTCGTGAGGCATTACGTCTTGCGTCTCATAAATTACCAATTAGAACAAAGTTCGTAAAACGTGAAGAAGTGGGTGGTGACGCAAATGAAAGCTAATGAGATTAGAAACCTAACCACTACCGAAATCGAACAGAAATCGAAATCGTTAAAGGAAGAGCTTTTTAACCTTCGCTTTCAGCTTGCGACTGGACAGCTTGATAATCCAGCCCGCATTCGTGAAGTGAAAAAAGCAATTGCTCGTGCAAAGACAGTTTTACGTGAACGAGAACTCGGAATCACGAACGAATAGTCCGGAGAGGAGGTTTGCACAGTGGAAGAACGTAATAACCGCAAAAGCTATGTTGGTCGTGTAACATCTGATAAGATGGATAAGACGATAACAGTAGTTATAGAAACTTATAAAACACACTCGCTCTACGGAAAGCGTGTTAAAGATTCTAAAAAGTTAAAAGCGCATGATGAAAATAACACAGCGAAAATAGGTGACGTTGTACGTGTGATGGAGACTCGTCCATTATCTAAAGACAAGCGTTTCCGTCTTACTGAAATCGTTGAAGAGTCAGTCATCGTTTAACTTCATATTTATGTTTACTTACCTGAAGGGAGGTAAAGAAGTTTATGATTCAACAAGAAAGCCGATTAAAAGTAGCCGATAATTCTGGAGCTCGTGAAGTATTATGTATTAAAGTTCTTGGTGGCTCTGGCCGTAAAACTGCGAACATTGGAGACGTTATCGTCTGTACTGTAAAGCAAGCAACACCTGGTGGCGTTGTCAAGAAAGGTGAAGTTGTTCGTGCAGTAATCGTTCGTACAAAGAGCGGTGCACGTCGTCAAGATGGATCTTATATCAAGTTTGATGAAAACGCAGCGGTAATCGTCAAAGACGATAAAGGACCTCGAGGAACTCGTATCTTTGGACCAGTTGCACGTGAATTACGTGAAAACCAATTCATGAAGATCGTTTCTTTAGCTCCTGAAGTACTTTAATGTTAGATAAAATAAATGGATATATACGTCTTAAGAGGAGGTGCCCTCATGTCTCAAACTAAATTGCATGTCAAACAAGGTGATAACGTAAAAATTATTTCCGGTAAAGACAAAGGCAAAGAAGGTAAAATCCTTGAAGCATACCCGAATAGTTCTCGTGTGCTAGTGGAAGGCATTAACATGGTTAAAAAACATGCTAAACCATCCCAATCAAATCCTCAAGGTGGAATTCTTAATCAAGAAGCAGCTATTCATGTATCTAATGTGATGCCAATTGACCCTAAATCGGGTGAACCAACACGCGTTGGATATAAAGTAGAGAACGGTAAGAAAGTACGCATTGCTAAAAAATCTGGCGAATCTTTAGATAAGTAAGCGCTAGTGGCTGGAAGGAGGTTAACTCAATGAGTCGATTGAAAGATAGATTTAATCAGGAGATTACTCCTGTATTAACAGAGAAATTCAATTACACTTCTGTAATGGAAGTACCACATATTGAAAAAATTGTTATTAACATGGGTGTTGGAGAGGCTGTTCAAAACTCTAAGGTTTTGGATAAAGCTGTTGAAGAACTCAGATTAATTACTGGTCAAAAGCCTTTAATCACGAAAGCTAAAAAATCTATTGCAGGTTTTAAACTTCGTGAAGGTATGCCGATCGGTGCAAAAGTTACCTTACGTGGAGAGCGTATGTATGATTTCTTGGATAAGCTAATTTCAGTATCCTTACCACGTGTTCGTGACTTCCGCGGTGTTTCTAAAAAAGCATTTGACGGTCGTGGAAATTATACAATGGGAGTTAAAGAACAATTAATTTTCCCTGAAATCAATTATGATAATGTAGACAAAATTCGAGGTATGGATATCGTTGTTGTTACTACAGCGAACACTGACGAAGAAGCACGAGAGCTTCTCACTCAAATGGGCATGCCGTTTCAAAAATAAGATGATTGCCGAAGAAAGGAGTGAAGACCTTGGCGAAAAAATCTATGATCGCAAAACAAAAGCGCACGCAGAAATTTAAGGTTCAAGAATATACAAGATGCGAACGTTGTGGACGCCCTCACAGTGTTATACGCAAGTTCAAGCTTTGCCGTATCTGCTTCCGAGAACTTGCACATAAAGGTCAAATTCCGGGCGTAAGAAAAGCTAGCTGGTAATTCCGTTTAGGGAAGGAGGTAAATACGATGGTAATGACAGATCCTATTGCTGATATGCTGACTCGTATTCGTAATGCGAATACAGTACGTCATACAAGTTTGGAGCTTCCGGCTTCAAAGGTTAAAAAAGAAGTAGCAGATATTTTAAAGCGCGAAGGATTTATTCGCGATTATGAATTCATTGAGGATAGCAAACAAGGTATCCTTCGTATTTTCCTTAAGTACGGTGCAAATAACGAAAAAGTTATCACTGGACTTAAGAGAATTAGTAAACCAGGTTTACGCGTTTACGCAAAATCTGATGAACTACCAAGAGTGCTTGGTGGATTAGGAATCGCGGTTATTTCTTCATCAACTGGAGTAATCACGGATAAAGAAGCTCGTCAACAAAAAGTAGGCGGCGAAGTACTAGCTTATATTTGGTAAGTAGAACGTAAGAGAATGGAGGTGTAAGGCATGTCTCGAATTGGTTTAAAGCCAGTTGAGATTCCTTCTGGAGTAGAAGTGAAAATCGACAATACGACAGTATCGGTAAAAGGACCAAAAGGTGAATTGACTCGTCAAATTCATCACGAAATGATTGTTAAAGTTGAAGACAATCAAGTCGTTGTAGCACGTCCTTCTGACCATAAAGATCACCGTGCTCTACACGGAACTACTCGCAGCGTCATCAACAACATGGTTGAAGGTGTAACAAAAGGCTTTCAAAAGAAGCTTGAGCTTGTGGGTGTAGGTTACAGAGCGCAAATGTCAGGAAATAAACTAGTCCTTAATCTTGGACTTTCTCATCCAGTAGAATTCGTACAAGAAGATGGTTTGGAAATTGAAGTTCCGAAAAACACGGAAGTTATCGTGAAAGGTATCGATAAAGAACGTGTCGGAGCATTGGCTTCAAACATCCGTGCAACAAGAAAACCTGAACCTTACAAAGGTAAAGGTGTTCGCTACGAAGGTGAATATGTACGACGCAAAGAAGGTAAAACAGGGAAGTAATTCCTAATAACGGAAAGAAAGGAATGACGTTCGATGATCACAAAGACTGACAAGAACGCGGTACGTAAGAAACGACACGCACACGTTCGTCGTTCGATCACAGGAACTGCTGAACGTCCTCGCTTGAATGTTTTCCGTTCTAATAAGCACATTTATGCACAATTAATCGATGACGTTTCTGGTGTCACGGTTGCAGGTGCTTCAAGCTTAGATAAAGAACTAAACATAGAAAAAGGCGGGAACAAAGAGGCAGCGCAACAAGTTGGAGAACTTGTAGCTAAGCGTGCCCTTGAAAAGGGTCATGAATCCGTAGTATTTGATCGTGGCGGTTACCTCTACCACGGTCGCGTACAAGAACTTGCAGACGGTGCTCGTAAAGCTGGTCTGAAGTTTTAATCAAGGCTAAAAGGAGGGAAACACTTTGCATATCGATGCATCAAAATTGGAAATTGAAGAAACAGTTGTAACGATTAACCGGGTTGCTAAAGTAGTAAAAGGTGGACGTCGCTTCCGCTTTTCAGCACTAGTTGTCGTTGGTGATAAAAATGGTCACGTTGGTTTTGGAATGGGTAAGGCACTTGAAGTACCTGAAGCTATTCGCAAAGCTATCGAAGACGGTAAGAAAAATATGATTCGCGTACCTGTTCAAGGTACAACTATTCCTCACCAAATTACTGGGAAATTTGGCGCAGGTAGTGTATTTCTAAAACCAGCATCTGAAGGTACTGGAGTTATCGCAGGCGGACCAGTTCGTGCGGTGCTATTATTAGCTGGAGTAGGCGATGTCCTTTCCAAATCACTAGGGTCAAATAACCCAATTAACATGGTACGTGCTACTATCCAAGGACTTGAAAGCCTAAAAAGTCCGGAAGAAGTTGCGAAACTACGCGGCAAATCTGTTGAAGAGTTGCTAGGTTAAGGAGGGATTTGGCATGGCAAAGAAGTTAGAAATTACCCTCGTAAGAAGTCTGATCGGTCGTCCAGAAGATCAGCGTGTGACTGTGAAGACTTTAGGTCTTCGTAAAATGCACCACACGGTAGTTCAAGAGGATAACGAAGCAATGCGCGGAATGGTAAACAAAGTTTCCCATCTCGTTAAAGTAACAGAAGTAGAAGCGTAATTCAGAATTAACAGTTGAGGAGGTGTCAATATGCAACTTCACGAATTAAAGCCTTCAGTAGGCTCTCGTAAAGAACGTAAGCGTAAAGGTCGTGGAATCGGTACTGGTAATGGTAAAACTGCTGGTAAAGGTCACAAAGGTCAAAACGCTCGTTCGGGTGGTGGTGTTCGTCCAGGATTTGAAGGTGGTCAAATGCCTATCTTCCGTCGTTTACCAAAACGTGGATTTAACAACCCTAACCGTACAGAATACGCTATCGTGAACCTTGACACATTAAATCGTTTTGATAATGGTACAGAAGTTACTCCGGCTCTTTTAGTAGAATCGGGTGTAGTGAAAAACGAAAAAAGTGGTATCAAGGTACTTGGAAAAGGAACTCTAGAGTCTAAACTTACAGTTAAAGCTCATAAATTCTCAGGATCAGCGAAGGAAGCGATTGAGGCTGCCGGCGGAACGACTGAGGTGGTTTAATGTTCCAGACGATCTCCAATATTATGCGAGTCGGTGATTTGAGAAATAAAATTCTCTTCACTTTAGCGATGTTAATCGTTTTCCGCATTGGTGCCCACATCCCTGCTCCGGGAGTGGATGCTGACATTTTGGATTTTCAGGGTGAGATGAATGCCTTTGGGTTTTTAAATACCTTTGGCGGTGGAGCGCTTGAAAACTTTTCTATTTTTGCGACAGGTATAATGCCTTACATTACGGCATCCATTATCGTACAATTGCTACGAATGGATGTTGTTCCCAAGTTTGCCGAATGGTCTAAACAAGGGGAAGCAGGTCGTAAAAAGTTGGCACAGGTTACGAGATACGGTACAATCGGGATCGCGCTTATTCAAGCTTTAGGAATGTCTATTGGCTTTAATAACTTGTTTCCAGGTCTCGTACCGGACCCGACAATATCAACTTACTTGATGATTGCTCTTACATTAACTGCCGGTACTGCTTTCTTACTTTGGTTAGGTGAGCAGATTACCGCACATGGTGTAGGTAATGGGATTTCGATTATGATTTTTGGTGGGATTGCTGCTGGGATTCCGAATGGAGTTAATCAAATTTATGTAACTCAATTCGAAGACGCAGGAGATGCCTTGTTTATAAACATCATAACCGTATTGTTACTTCTGTTGGCAACTTTAGCGATCATTGTAGGGGTTATATTTGTTCAACAAGCATTAAGAAAAATACCTGTTCAATACGCCAAGCGATTGGTTGCTGGGAAGCCGCAAGGAGGTCAATCGACCCACTTGCCGTTAAAGGTTAACTCAGCCGGGGTTATTCCAGTTATATTTGCAATGTCACTCTTTATTTTCCCTCCTACTGTGGCTGGATTCTTTGGAGATGATAATGCAATAGCCGGTTGGATTACGACGAATTTTGATTACAGTCAGCCATTTGGTTTGTTAGCCTATGCGATTTTAATCATTGGTTTTACGTACTTCTATACGTTCGTTCAGGTTAACCCTGAACAAATGGCGGATAACTTGAAAAAACAGGGTGGTTACGTTCCTGGCATCCGACCCGGTAAAACGACTCAGGTCTACATTACTCGTATCCTTTATCGTTTGACATTCGTCGGGGCCCTATTCCTAGCGACAGTAGCTACGATACCTGTGTTTTTTACTGAATTAGCAGGTCTTCCTCCAGCAGTACAAATTGGAGGAACCGGGTTATTGATTGTTGTTGGTGTAGCGTTAGATACGATGAAACAAATAGAAAGTCAACTAATTAAACGATCATATAAAGGTTTTATTAAATAAAAGGGATACTTTTCCTTTTGCCTTCGATCGTAGAATTAGAAAGACGATGGAGGAGAAGCAGATGAACTTAATCTTAATGGGACTTCCAGGCGCGGGAAAAGGAACACAGGCAGAAAAAGTTGTCGCTAAATACGGCGTTCCCCACATTTCAACAGGAGATATGTTTCGAGCTGCAATTAAAGATGGCACGGAACTAGGTCTGAGAGCAAAGGCTTTTATGGACGAAGGGAACTTAGTTCCTGATGAGGTCACTGTTGGAATTGTTGAGGAACGATTAAGTAAAGATGATTGCCAAAAAGGTTTTCTGCTGGATGGTTTTCCCCGGACTGTTGCACAAGCATCCGCACTAGAGGAAATTCTGAAAAGTCTAGATCGTCAATTGGATCATGTTTTATATATTAAAGTACCAGAAGAGGATCTTTTCAAACGTCTCACTGGTCGTTGGATTTGTCCAGAATGTGGCGCGACTTACCATGAGATTTATAATCCTCCTAAGGTACAAGGTAAATGTGATAAAGACGGAAGTGACTTGACTCAACGAAAAGATGATAAGCCTGATACAGTTAAAAAGCGAATAGATGTTAATATGGAGCAAACACAGCCCCTTGTTGACTTCTATAGTGAAAAAGGCTACCTTCGTAATATTAACGGGCAAAAAGATATTCAAGATGTTTTTGAGGATATTGATCAACTTCTGAAAGGAAGTCATCAATGATAATCTGTAAGACAGCTCGAGAGCTAGAGATCATGCGGCAGGCTGGTAATATTGTTGCACTCACGCACAGAGAACTTCAGAAACACATCAAGCCCGGTATTACGACGAAGGAATTGGATCACATTGCCGATACATTTATTCGATCGTATGATGCGGTTCCATCTTTTAAAGGCTATAATGGATTTACTGGGAGTATTTGCGCTTCAGTGAATGATCAATTGGTACACGGGATTCCAGGAGATCGGGCTTTGAAAGACGGTGACATTATTAGTATAGATATTGGCGCTGACTTTCAAGGATACCACGGAGACTCCGCATGGACGTATCCAGTGGGAACGATTGATGATAAGACAAGTAAGCTCCTTGAAGTAACAGAAGAATCATTATACAAAGGACTTGCTGAAGCGAAACCTGGTGAAAGACTCTCTAATATTTCTCATGCGATACAAAAGCATGTAGAGGCTCATAACTTTTCTGTAGTGAGAGAGTATGTCGGTCATGGGGTTGGACAAAGTCTGCACGAGGATCCTCAAATTCCTCACTTCGGTCCTCCAGGGAAAGGACCACGCCTGAAAGAAGGTATGGTTTTAGCCATTGAACCAATGGTGAATGCTGGAAAGAGACATGTCCGGACGTTGAGAGACAATTGGACTGTTGTAACGACCGATGGAGAAATGTGTGCCCATTTCGAACACACAATTGCTATTGTTGACACAGGATATGAGATTTTGACAAAAGCCAAAGAAAGTTGAAGGTGGTCATTAAATGAAAGATCCTGACTCGATTCCACAAGTTGGTGAACTTGTGCGGATTCTTAACGGAAGGGACAAAGAGCAATTCGCTTGTATTATTGAAATTCTGGATGAACGTTTTATTCGGATCGCGGACGGGGATAAAAGGAAAGTTGACCGTGCGAAAAGAAAAAACCTCCAGCATGTAGAGCGAATGAACATTGTTGTTCCAGAAGTGAAGAATAGTATTGTAGAAACGGGCCGTGTTACTAATGCTAAATTGCGGTTTGCAATTTCAACATATATTGTTGGTAATTTACTGAAGGAAGGAGAGTAAATTCATGGCCAAAGAAGATGTAATTGAAGTAGAAGGAACGGTCATTGAGCCGCTTCCAAATGCTATGTTCCGCGTAGAGTTAGAAAACGGTCATAAAGTCTTGGCCCATGTTTCCGGAAAGATTCGAATGCACTTTATTCGCATTTTACCTGGAGACAAGGTTACTGTAGAATTATCTCCGTACGACTTAACTCGCGGTCGTATCACATATCGTTATAAATAATCTGGCAAGGTTATAGTCACTCCGTACTATAAGGAGGTAGAAAGCATGAAGGTAAGACCATCAGTGAAACCGATTTGTGAAAAATGCAAAGTTATTCGCCGAAAAGGTACCGTCATGGTAATTTGCGAAAATCCTAAACACAAACAGAAGCAAGGATAACAACCCAGGAGGTGTAAAGTATGGCACGTATTGCTGGTGTCGACATTCCTCGTGATAAGCGAGTTGTCGTATCTCTCACGTACGTTTTCGGAATTGGTAAGTCTAGATCTATCAAAATTCTGGAACAAGCTGGTGTCTCTGAAGACACACGCGTTCGTGATTTAACAGAAGATGAATTAGGTAAAATCCGTGAAGTAGTAGACGGAGTAAAAGTTGAAGGGGATCTTCGCAGAGAAGTATCTCTTAATATCAAGCGTCTCATTGAAATTGGTTCATATCGTGGTATTCGCCACCGTAGAGGACTACCTGTTCGTGGACAAAAGACGAAGAACAATGCAAGAACACGTAAAGGTCCTCGTCGAACTGTTGCGAACAAGAAAAAGTAAAGGAGGTCATGTTAGATTATGGCTAAACCAAAAACGACTCGTTCAAAGCGTCGTCAACGTAAAAATATAGAGTCCGGAATTGCGCACATTCGTTCAACGTTTAATAATACAATCGTCACAATCACTGACCCACAAGGAAATGCAATATCTTGGGCAAGTGCTGGTGCACTTGGCTTCAAAGGTTCTCGTAAATCGACTCCATTCGCTGCACAAACAGCTGCAGAAACAGCTGCTAAAGCTGCAATGGATCATGGAATGAAATCTGTAGAAGTCTCCGTTAAAGGTCCTGGAGCTGGACGTGAAGCAGCAATTCGTTCGCTTCAAGCTACTGGCTTAGAAGTGAACATGATTAGAGACGTCACCCCGGTTCCACATAACGGTTGCCGACCACCAAAACGTCGTAGAGTATAGTACATCAGAGGTATGAATATTCATGCCTATGTCAATAATGGTGTAAGAACCTAGGTCCATAAAATGGACACGAAAAGGAACTATAGTTTCGTGACAGGTCAAGGTGTGCCCAATGAGGGATTCCGGTTGTGCCTAATTCACAACCGGGGTTTCGACGTTTTGAAGGAGGGTTTGTTTAATGATTGAAATAGAAAAACCGAAAATTGAAGCTGTCGAAATGAGTGAAGACGTAACCTACGGTAAATTTGTCGTAGAACCTCTAGAACGAGGTTATGGAACAACGCTGGGGAACTCCCTTCGCCGAATCCTGCTTTCGTCATTACCCGGATCTGCAGTGACAAGCGTTCAGTTTAATGGAGTGCTTCACGAGTTTTCAACCATTGAAGGTGTCGTAGAAGATGTTACATCCATCATTCTCAGCTTGAAGAAACTCGCACTAAAGATTTATTCAGATGATGAAAAAACACTAGAAATTGATGCTTCGGGAGAAGGAATTGTTACTGCAGCAGATTTGATGCATGACAGCGATGTAGAGGTTCTAAACCCTGACCTGCACATTGCCACTCTTTCTAAAGGAGCACAGTTCCAGATGAAAGTGACGGCAAGTCGTGGAAGAGGATATGTTCCTGCAGAAGGAAACAACTCTGACGATTTACCAATCGGGGTTATCCCAGTGGATTCTATCTTCACACCTGTTTCACGTGTGAATTTCCAAGTTGAAAATACTCGAGTTGGTCAAATTACTAACTTCGATAAATTAACTTTGGACGTGTGGACAGATGGAAGTATTCGTCCGGAAGAAGCTGTGTCACTTGGTGCAAAAATCATGAATGAACATTTAAATATCTTCGTAGGTTTAACCGATCAAGCACAACATGCAGAGATCATGGTTGAAAAGGAAGAGGACCAGAAAGAAAAGGTTCTTGAAATGACCATCGAAGAATTAGACTTATCTGTTCGCTCATACAACTGTCTTAAGCGAGCAGGAATTAACACCGTACAAGAATTAACACAAAAATCAGAGGAAGACATGATGAAAGTTCGTAACCTTGGACGCAAGAGTTTAGAAGAGGTGCAAGAGAAACTTGCAGAGCTTAGTCTTGGTCTTCGAGACGAAGAATAAATCTACCCATGCCAGTTTGAGTGATCAAACTGTTCCTGTAGATGTATATTCACCTGAGAAGGAGGGACTAACATGGCATACAGAAAATTAGGTCGTAATAGTAGTGCCCGTAAAGCACTATTCCGTGACTTAGCTACTGACTTAATCATTAACGAAAGAATTGAAACTACTGAGCCTAAAGCGAAAGAGCTTCGTTCAATCGTTGAGAAAATGATCACATTTGGTAAGCGTGGTGACTTGCATGCTCGTCGTCAAGTTGCAGCATTTATCCGTAATGAGATTGCTGATGAAGAAACTGGACAGTACGCAGTCCAAAAACTTTTTGATGATGTAGCAAAACGATATGAAGACCGTCAAGGCGGTTATACTCGAGTTATGAAGCTTGGACCTCGCCGTGGAGACGGTGCAGAGATGGCTATTATTGAGCTTGTTTAACTCGTGATGCATTGATTCTTCAAAGGGCGAGACACCACGTCTGGCAACAGATGTCGGTCTTGGCCCTTTTTTAGTATTTACGTTGAGTGAGATTAGATACAAATAATAATCATATTTTTTGAGTAGCACCTACGTTTTTTAGTAGGTGCTACTGTTGAAATTAGAGATACTTTTTCAATGCTAATACACTTACTTTCTTTAGAAGGAGTACTTTAATGCCTAATGAAATTAGTGTTCGTAATTTGAGTTTCAGATATCAGGATAGTTTACCGTATGTGTTAAAGCATATCTCCTTAAATGTCAAAAAAGGCGAGTGGCTTACCATTCTCGGTCCAAATGGTTCTGGTAAATCCACCTTAGCGAAGTTTTTTAATGCCCTATTGATACCTCTGACAGGGGAAGTAGTTTCATGTGGTAAGAATACTGTTGACTCAGCAGAATGGTCTTCCATTCGAAGAGATGTAGCGATGGTTTTTCAAAATCCAGATAATCAGCTTGTGGCACCGACTGTTGAGGGCGATGTGGCGTTTGGGCTAGAAAGTGCGGGAATACCATATTACGAAATGCATCAACGCGTAAAGGATAGTATACAGCGATTAGGACTCGAAGGATTTGAGAAAACTGAGCCACATAACTTATCAGGTGGACAGAAGCAACGTGTGGCTTTAGCTGGTGCACTGGCGCTTAAGCCGAGGGTAATTGTATTAGATGAAGCAACATCGATGCTGGACCCCCAGGGCAGAAATGAAGTACTTTCTATGGTTCGGAAATTGAATGAAGAGGACGACGTAACCATCATTTCAATTACACATGATGTGAATGAGGCGATCGCTTCTGACCGCATCATTGTGCTAAATGACGGGAGTATTGTCTATGAAGGAATACCAA
Source organism: Salipaludibacillus sp. CF4.18 (assembly GCF_051262595.1). NCBI lineage: Bacteria > Bacillati > Bacillota > Bacilli > Caryophanales > Bacillaceae > Salipaludibacillus > Salipaludibacillus sp. CF4.18. The sequence continues at coordinate 3,680 of NZ_JBIMEV010000031.1, read as the reverse complement.
GGGAATTATTTGCAAACGGAGAAGTTTTGACGGCAAATAATCTTTCATCTCCGTTTATAGTTGATGTTGCTAAGGAACTTCGAAAACGTCAAATATTGATAGATGAGAAAGTGTTAACTCATGAAGAGTTGGTGAATGCTATATGCAGTTACAAACGAATAATCTAAGTTACACGTATATGAAGGATACACCCTTTGAGAGAGAAGCATTAAGTGATCTTAATATAACACTTGATTCAGGACAATTTACCTCTATTATTGGTCATACAGGTTCAGGTAAGTCCACCTTCATTCAACACATGAATGGTCTCATTAAACCATCAAAAGGTGAAATTAAGGTAGGCGATTGGACCATTAGCTCCGATACAAAACAAAAGCACCTCTTTGATTTACGTCGGCAAGTGGGGATGGTATTTCAATTCCCAGAGCATCAATTGTTCCATGAGACGGTATTACAGGATGTTGCATACGGTCCAATAAATTTCGGTCTGTCAAAAGTAGAAGCTGAAAGAAAAGCGACTGAGTACTTGGAATTGGTCGGTATTGGAGCTGACTTATTTACTCGTTCCCCTTTTGAATTAAGTGGCGGGCAAATGAGAAGAGTAGCAATTGCCGGTGTTTTAGCAATTGAACCTCTTTTACTCGTTTTAGACGAACCAACAGTTGGGTTGGATCCTCAAGGTCAACAGGCAATGATGACATTGTTTTCTGAATGGTATAAGGCAAAAGAAAAAAGATCGATCGTTTTAGTGACTCATCAGATGGAGGATGCTGCACAGTTTTCTGACCAGGTCATTGTGATGAGTTCGGGTAAAGTTCTGGAAATTGGGACGCCTGAAAAGATCTTTTCTCAAGTCGAGAAACTTAAGAAAAATGGCCTATCGGTACCAGAGTCTGTAAAGCTTCTCTCAGCGATTCAGTCCCAGTCAGGAATCGAACTGGAAACAGGGAAGTTTACGAAAGAGGCAACGGTAGAAAGTATCCTTTCGTTTTTAAATATGAAGGGTAGTGATCACGATTTTTGATAATGTGATTATAGGACAGTATGTCCCTCGAGAATCCTTTGTACACCGGATGGACCCTCGGGCGAAAATTATCGCGATATTTATCTTTATGGTTTTTCTTTTTATCAGTCGTCACCCGATTGTTTTAACGTTGGCAGCTGTTCTTACAGGAGTAACGTTTTTATTGGCTAATATACCTTTTCGTTATTACATAAAAGGAATGCGTTTTATTGCTATTATTATACTATTAACATTTTTATTGCATTTATTTATGACCAGTGACGGAAAAGTACTTCTGGATCTCCCTTGGATTACTGTTTATTCAGGTGGCGTAACCGAGGGAAGTTTAATAGCCTTGCGATTATTTTTGTTAGTGCTGATGGCTTCTCTTCTAACATTATCAACGATGCCTATGGACTTAACGGATGGATTAGAACGATTAATGAAGCCGTTAGGAGCAATGGGAATTCCGACGCATGAATTAGCTTTAATGATGTCTATTGCATTGAGGTTCATTCCTACATTGTTGGAAGAAACGTCTAAAATCATAAATGCACAAATGGCACGAGGCGCCAACTTCTCAAAGGGTTCGCTGTGGACACGATTAAAAGCACTTATTCCAATTTTGGTGCCACTTTTTATACAGTCATTTAAGCGTGCGGAAGATTTAGCAACAGCGATGGAGGCTCGTGGTTATAATGGCAGTAAAGGACGGACTAAATTTCGGCGGTTACAATGGAAGCGTAAGGATACTATTGCAATAGGTGTATTGCTGAGTTTTGCTTTAATAACGGTTATTTTTAGGGTCTACACATAAGGAGTGACGCTTCATGCAGAGAGTACTTGCGATCTTATCGTATGACGGGACAAATTTCCATGGATATCAACGGCAGCCGGTATCACGTTCTGTGCAGGGAGAAATAGAAAAGGCATTACGCATCATTCATAAAGCAGAATTCTGGCCTTCTACTTCTTCAGGAAGAACGGATGCAGGAGTCCATGGGCTGAATCAACCAGTTCACTTCGATACGCCCCTATCAATACCTGAGGATCGCTGGGCAGTGGCCCTGAATAGTATCCTTCCAAATGATATGCATGTCCAGTCTTGTCAGTATGTCCCTTCCACCTTTCATGCACGTTATGATGCGGTTGGGAAAGAATACGTTTATCGCATGAGTACAGCTGTGCAACCGGACGTTTTTAAACGCAACTACGTCTACCATTTACCGAAAAATTTAGATCTTACTGCTATGAGTGAAGCCGCAGAGTATTTATTAGGTACACATAATTTCACGAGCCTGTCGTCTCCTAAAACCGATGTGGTAGATAAAGTACGTACAATCTTTCGAGTTAACATTACGAGATATGAGAATGAGTGGACGTTCCGGTTTATAGGCAGTGGTTTTTTATATCAAATGGTGCGTATTTTAATGGGAACAATTATACAGGCTGGGATTGGAGACATTAATTCTTCAGATATCTCTCGAATCATCGTGGGCATGGACAGAACGTTAGCCGGTCCAACAGCTCCTGGCTGTGGATTATATTTGGCGCAAGTTTTTTATGAAAGAGATCATTTGGAAAAATATTTAGCTGAATTATAAAAAGTATTGAATGACAACGAATCCTGGTGTAACATTTTGTTGACATCAGCTTTCAGATGTTATATGATGATCTATGGTATTCTTATGCCCACTAGCCCCGGGTACGGAATCGAACGTTGAAATGTTGGAAAGTTTTTGAGATAGTTATAGTTAATTAGGAGGGAAACACATGCGCACAACATATATGGCAAAGCCAAGCGAAGTTGAACGTAAATGGCATGTGGTTGACGCTGAAGACAAGACACTAGGTCGTTTATCGACTGAAGTAGCTAGCCTTCTTCGCGGAAAGCACAAGCCAATGTTCACACCGCATATTGATACAGGAGATCACGTAATCATTATTAATGCGGAAAAGATTCATTTAACAGGAAACAAATTACAGGACAAAATGTACTACCGTCACAGCCAATATCCTGGTTCATTGAAGTCAATGAGTGCAGGAGAAATGCGTGACCGTAAACCAGTTAAACTTCTTGAACTTTCTATTAAAGGAATGCTTCCTAAAGGATCTTTAGGTCGTCAAATGTATAAGAAGCTTAACGTGTACACTGGTACTGAGCATCCACATGCTGCTCAAAAGCCTGAAGTTTTTGAATTAAAAGGTTAATATAGAAGGAGGGAATTTTCTTGGCACAAGTTGAATATTATGGAACAGGTCGTCGTAAGAACTCTGTCGCACGTGTACGTCTCGTTCCTGGAGACGGTAAAATCGTGATCAACAATAGAAACATCGACGAGTACTTTGACCTTGAAACATTAAAAGTTATCGTTAAACAACCACTTAATGAAACACAAACAGAGGGTACGTACGATATTCTTGTTAAAGTTGAAGGTGGAGGTTACACTGGTCAAGCTGGAGCAATCCGTCACGGAGTTGCTCGTGCACTTCTTATTGCAGATCCAGAATACCGCGGATCACTTAAAAAAGCTGGTTTCTTAACTCGTGACTCTCGTATGAAAGAGCGTAAGAAATACGGACTTAAAGGTGCACGTCGTGCTCCTCAGTTCTCAAAGCGTTAATATCCCTTTTATATCAAGGGTTCGGTCCTCTTTGCTCATTGCGAGCAAGGAGG
>NZ_JBIMEV010000030.1:0-54592 GCF_051262595.1 Salipaludibacillus sp. CF4.18 | reverse complement strand
AGAAAAAGGCAGAAGCTTTCGCCTCTGCCTTAACTTCGTTATTTTTGTTTAGCAACTTTAACAGCATTTAAAATACTAGCTGCAAGTCCTCCCCAAATGATAATTATTCCTACAATCATCATAACAATTGCGCTTCCAGACATTATACATCTTCTCCTTCATCTTTTGAGTAAGTCGAAGCATCAAGATCTTTTTTATCCCACTTCATCGCCGCAAAAATGAATCCGATGATAAGTGCCGCCAGGGCAACTCCCCAACCAGAATAAAGTACAAATGATGTTGGATAACCTTCATAATTAGCTTTAAGGTTTTCAATCAGATTTAATACAAACATATACCCGAGTACGAGTGGAGTAATAATACCTATACATATTTTCCACCACAAACCAGTGCGAAAATCTGAAGTAGTATTCGCGTGATCCTGAAGGGGCTTTAGTTCTTTTAAAAACCAAGATACAGTAACAACGGATACAAGTCCAGCTAAAGCAATACCAAATGTGTTAATGAAATAATCCGCTGCGTCCAAGAAGTACAAACCACCCTGTGTTGCAAATAAGAGCGAGATTAATGCGGATAACCCACCACCAATGACAACTGCCTTTGTTCTTGAAACTTTAAATTTATCTTGAACACCGGCCACAAATGTTTCTACGATCGAAATTAATGAGGACAGTCCTGCAAAGACTAATGAACCAAAGAATAAGAAACCGAACAAACCATTTAGCCCAGGGAATGAATTTAAAATTTCTGGGAATACCATAAATGCTAAACCAATGCCTCCTGCGGCAATTTCTTCTACCGCTACACCTTGTGTAGTGGCCATGAAGCCTAACGTAGCAAATACACCAAAACCAGCTAATAACTCGACACTTGAGTTACTAAAAGCTGCTATAAAGGCATTATTATTAATATCAGCTTTTCTTGGCAAGTAACTTGCATAAGTAACCATAATTGCAAAAGCTATTGATAAACTGAAGAATATTTGTCCATATGCTGCTACCCAAACACTCGGTGACATGATTTCGCTCCAATTAGGTTTGAAGAATGTCTCTAAACCTAGAGCAGCACCATCTAATGTTAGCGCCCGGACAACAATAATTAAAAACATGATTAATAGTACTGGAATGAAAATACGATTTGCTTTTTCAATACCTTTTTTAACGCCTTTAAATAAAACACCTAACGTGATAACCCAAACTAAAATTAATGGAATAAAGACCGATGGTACAAGACTACCTATTTGACCTGGTGCTTCAGAAAGCTGTAAATACTCTCCGTATAAGAAATCACTTGGAGCATCACCCCACTGCTGTCCTATTGCAAAGTACGTATAAGCAATAGCCCATGCGATTATGACTGCGTAGTATGTGGATATAACAAAAGCTATCGCCACTTGCCACCATCCAAGCCATTCTGCCTTTTTATTCATACGTGCATATGAAAGTGGTGCAGACCCACGATATTTATGACCCAATGTAAACTCCATAATCAGCAAAGGAATACCAGCAGTTAACAGTGCAAATAAGTATGGTATAAAAAATGCGCCTCCACCATTTTCAAAAGCGACATACGGGAAACGCCAAATATTCCCGAGTCCTACTGCAGAACCGACAGCAGCTAATATAAAACCTGCTCTAGTCCCCCATTGTTCCCGATTCTCCAAAAAAACGACCACCTTTCATGAGATATATTTTTGAATACGTAGAATTTAGCGAAGTTTCATTACTATTTCAGACAAATATTACTTGTACTAAGTTCGCTAATATTCAGATTATTCTATCACTATATTAGCTTGATATTCTTAGTTTGTCAAAGTATTTATCCAAAAAGATTGGAATAAAAGAAATGCCTTTTAATTTTAGGAATATAACACTGTAATGTTCTATTAAATGCCAATATTATTAATACCTTCAGACAGGAACGTATTAATCTAGCGCATTCGAGACCCTCTGTTCTGATAGAAACAAATTTCTCTATTAACAAAATCACAGGAAAAAGCGACTATCCATATCCATGTAGTACATAAGGATAGCCACTTTAAAAAACATTTTCTAATGAGCAAGAAAATATCATCCGTCTTTAATTCAAAGATTTGTAATCATAGAATGTTCAAACCCAATCGAATTAAACAGAGTTAAAAAATTTCAAATACTATGACTGTTCTTTTATAAATTCGTTTGATAAAGCCCCTAATCCTTCTACTTCTACTGTTACCTTATCCCCTGGTTTTAGATAATTCTGTTTCGCTTCGGGATAACCCATCATTACTCCCTCAGGTGTGCCTGTGAGTATAATGTCTCCGGGGACTAGCGTCATATGTTGAGAAATGTAGCTGATAATCTCGTCACAGGCAAAAATCATATCTGCCGTGGTCGAGTTTTGTCTAATTTCTCCATTTACCGTTGTTTGTAATTTTAAATGGTTTGGATCTGCCACTTCGTCGCTTGTAACAAGAAATGGACCTATTGGACAAAAACCATCACAAGATTTCCCGAGTAACCATTGAGGGGTTCTGCGTTGTAAATCACGTGCTGACAAATCGTTTGCTGTACAGTAACCGAAGACGTGATCCAATGCGTTGTCTTTAGAGATATATTTCCCTTGTTTTCCTATGACGATTCCTAACTCTACTTCATAGTCCAACTTTTTCGTAACATTTGGAACAGCTATATCAGATTGATGACCGGTTAGTGCGTTATTAAACTTGTTGAAAAGAATCGGATACTCAGGATATGCAGCTCCTGTTTCATCTGCATGCTTTCGATAGTTCAGCCCGATACAGATAATTTTATTCGGATGGGTGACGCTGGGTCCCCATACAATTTCCTCTTCATTCAACATATAGGATGAATCGCTTTTGTTATCCAGTTTCTCTAGATAGTTTTCAAGGGAAGCGACAGCGTGATCACCCCCTTCAAGGATATGCGTGACACTAACTGGTACTCGATTATCCGGTTCAACAGCTAAAGCTGCCTCTATATCAATAATTCCATGATCTAATTTGATACCTAAAGCATACTTTCCTGCTTTCATAAATGTTAATAGGCGCATTCTAATTCCATCCCCAATCCTTGTATCATTAGATCAATTATTTCACTGGAGTAGCTTCCACGCCGACTAATTTGTTGACGGCACTGAACAGTGCTTTGATAGAAGAAGCCATGATGTCCATATCAATGCCGCAGCCCCAATACACACTGCCATCTTTGGATGTGATACCTACATAGGAAACAGCCTGTGAACCAGAACCTATTTCTAACGCATGTTCCTTGTAAACGAGATTTGTATATTTTATATCTAATTTGTTTTGAATGATATTACTTATGGCATCCAGACGACCGTTTCCAATCCCTTCAAACTCTTGAACGTCATTATTAACTTTAATTTTAACAGTAGTATGGTAGTCATCATAACTTTTGAACTGGTAATTAATAAACGCAAAAGGTGTTTCTATGTTTACGTATTCTTTCACGAAAATGTCGTATATGTCTTTAGGAACAAGTTCTTTGTGTAAACGATCCGAGATATTTTTCACGCTGTAACCAAAACTTTCCCGCATTTCTGTAGGTAAATCCAAACCATATTTTTGGCCAAGTACATAAGCGATGCCGCCTTTACCTGATTGGCTATTAATACGGATAATATCTCCCTCGTACTCTCTACCAATATCTTTAGGGTCGATTAACAAGTAAGGAACCGTCCAATATTTATCTTCGTGACCCTCTCGCCATTTTATACCTTTTGATATCGCATCCTGATGTGAGCCGGAGAACGCGGTGAAAACGAGTTCCCCGCCGTAAGGGTGTCTTTCACTTACTTTCATTTTCGTCATCCGTTCAAAAACAGCAATTATTTCTGGAATGTTCTCAAGATTTAGTTGAGGATCTACACCATGTGAAAACATATTAAGTGCAAGTGTTACAACATCCACGTTACCAGTTCTTTCTCCATTTCCAAATAAAGTACCTTCGACCCGGTCTGCACCGGCAAGCATTCCTAATTCTGCATCTGCCACTCCCGTTCCTCTGTCATTATGAGGATGAACGGAAACAATCACATTATCGCGGTATTTCAGATGATCACTCATGTACTCAATTTGACTTGCGTAGACATGAGGCATAGACATGGACACTGTTGCCGGTAAATTGATAATAACCTTTTCAGTTGCAGTAGGCTGCCATTCATCAAGCACGTTATTACAGATTTCCAACGCAAACTCAATCTCGGTTCCAGTGAAGCTTTCCGGTGAATATTGAAAGGTAAAGTTACCTTCTGTTTCCAATGCATATTTTTTTAATAGCTTTGCTCCTGTTATTGCAATGCTAATGATTTCTTCTTTCGACTTTTTGAAAACCTGTTCCCGCTGCGCAACGGAAGTCGAGTTATACAGATGGACGATCGCTTTTGAAACACCTTGCAGTGATTCAAACGTTTTACGAATAATATGTTCCCTGGCTTGTGTAAGAACTTGGATCGTCACATCATCCGGGATCAAGTTTTTTTCAATGAGTGTTCGTAAAAATGCATATTCTGTATCTGATGCAGCCGGAAATCCAACTTCTATTTCCTTAAAGCCAATGTCTACTAATAATTGAAAATACTCTAACTTTTCCTCTAGATTCATCGGTACCACCAAAGCTTGATTACCATCTCGGAGATCGACACTACACCATGCCGGAGCTTCCGTGATATATTCTTTTTCACTCCACTTCATACTTTTTACTGGCGGCATAAAATAATTTCTGGAATACTTCTCAATTTTTTTCATATGCTAAACACCCTTTCATTGGTTGAATTATCTTTTAAAAAACAAAAAAGTCTTTCATCTCTATAACTATAGAGACGAAAGACATTAATATCCCACGTGGTACCACTCTGATTTCATACCTAATAAAGGTATGCACTCGAACAGATACAGGGTTTGAACCCTTATATCCTCCTAATGTAACGGTCAGGCACCGTCTCCACCTACTTTTTCCAGTTCAGTGAGCTACTTCAAGGCGAGTTCGAATTTTGATTGCCACTGTTTTACACCAACCAACAGCTCTCTGTGCGCTCCAAAAATCCTACTATTCCTCTTCAATGTATTTGAATATTTAAATAAATATACTACATTTTCATTAGAAATACAAGGTATTTTCCTAATAAAACAAGTATTATGGTTCGTTCATTCAGCTTTTTTCTTCTAGGTCAGGGCCCGATTTGGAAATGATGGTATTCATGTCAATACCCGTACTGCATATTTCTTCCTTTTCGAGACCAATGACAGGCATCACAAATGTGAAATCTGAAATCTGCCGGTAAGTTTCTGCCACAATGTTTGCACTTCTTGATGATTTTTTTGACATCTGTCTTTAACTGTTCATGAACATCGTCGCTCAGTTCAAGCCTTAATCGTTCCCAATATAAAGCTTCGGTCCGCTTCCCTAATCGATACAAAAACAGGAGATGCAACCCAACCGCTTTATATGAAAGTTCTAATTCCTCCAAGTTATTACTTTTAATTCGTGGCTCTGGTAGTTCTGAACTGCTAACGATAGCCTCCATCGTCAGCCTCCACTGTCTCGTTAGCTCCGATTCTTTTTTGGAAAAAGGGAGGTGCAAAAATCCATAAAGATCTATTAACGAAAATCGTGCTTCAATCTCTGTATCTTGAATAAATCGATATAATTCTCTCTCCTCGGATAACGATGCCTTTTTCGTTCCGAACGGACATTCGAATTTTTCCCATACCTCTAAAAAATAACCAAAATCACGTGAGTAGCTTTGAAACCGTTCGAATATGGCGTTTGTCGGTGCTACTGTAAACGTCTGTACAAGTTTATCTTCTTGCTCAAGCAGTCGTGTCATTATTTTAATATCGTTTGAAAATGCAACTCTTCCTACATTGTAGATGCCTTTACGTCCTGCACGACCTGCTATTTGTTTCACTTCTTGAGAGGTTAGACGTCTTCTTCTTGTTCCATCAAATTTTTCATTTTCCAGGAAAACAATCCGTCTTATCGGTAAATTTAGACCCATTCCTATCGCATCTGTAGAAACAATAACGCTTGTCTCTCCTTTTACAAAACGTTTCATTTGTTTTTTTCTTGTTTCCGGTGGCATACTGCCATAGATCATGCTCACTGAATGTCCCGAATTTTCTAATGCTGAGGCTGTTTCCAACACTCTTTTTCGAGAAAAACAAACGAGTGCATCTCCTTTTGTTGCATGCTTGAGGCGAAAAATATTCTGGTTCACTTCTAGAGGGACATCGCGCTTATATTCTCGGATGTCGACGGTGGAATCCCCTAATAGCTGTAAGACCATTTCTTTCGAATTTTTACTACCGATAATATGGACTTCCTTAGCATTGGCTTTCGTTATGGCTTTGTACCATGAAAAACCCCGGTCTTTATCGGCAACCATTTGGGCTTCGTCGATGATCACAATATCATAGTGGTCCCGTTCATGAAACATCTCAACGGTACAGGAAATATGAGTAGCATCATCCACGTCTTTTTCTTCCTCACCGGTTTTTAAACCACAGAGGACTCCTTCTGCATTTAGCTTGTCGTATACTTCCAATGCTAACAGACGAAGAGGTGCAAGATAAATACCACTTGGCAATTGTTTCATTCGTTCTAGTGCACGATAAGTTTTCCCGGTGTTCGTTTCTCCAATATGAAGCACGTAATCAATATCTCTACCTAAAGAAAGGTTGTACTCACGTCCAAAAATATCCTCTAACATCCGTTCTTCTGCTTTTTCTTCTTGTTTAATAGCCAATAACTCTTGTTCTTTTCTATGTTCCTGCTCCATCAGATCCTCATGATATCTTTCTTGATGCGTAGCTTCATCAAATGGTAGCGCCGCTAGACTAATGAGATCAGAAAAATATTCTTCTGTTATTTTCTCAAGAAATTCTTCTTGTAATGCATACATTCTTTGCCTACTAAGTTCGTATAAAATAACAGGCGTTAACTCTCTGTGGTAAACATTACTGTACTCTTTTTTAACGGTTTCCGGTAATTGATCTAGAAGGATTTCGGATACACGTTCTGATAAGATTTCTCCAACAGCTTTGTCATATTTATCATGGTACGTTTCATATTCCCAATAATTAGTTTTTTGTATAGAACCGGTGAGTTCATAGAGAAAGTCGTTTACCTTTATGTAATCTCTATCACTTAGATATCCCTCTGGAATTAATTTCTCTTCCAGTTTAAACGTATCAGCGGTTTTATACTTATGATTAGTCAAATCATTTTTTAGTTGAAGAGAAATATAATGCCGAATATAAAGATAAAAAAGAAAAGCATCTTTTTTAATAAGTCGTTTTATTTCACGAGTTATAGCCAATTTCATGGAAGTTTTCTCTTGTTCTAGGTTATTTTCAGCTTTTTCTTGCAGGAAATGTTCCCTTGCAGCATTGTATCGCTTTTCCCACACGTTTTTTTGCTGGTAAAACGTGTCATTGAGCCAACTTAATACATCAAACGGATGGTGCGATCTCATTTCAGTTCGAAACAATCGATTAATTACTTTTCGGTCCACGCCGTCAACTTCGTACTCCCTCTGCTTTAGAAACTGTTTCTTTTCCTTTTTAGAAATGTCATTCGTTATTTTCGTTAGCCAAACATTTATCCATATTTGATCGACATAATGTCTTCTTTCCATAAGGTATTGCTCATAAGATGATAATTCTTCTTTACTTCCCAGGTAATCATCAATATCTTTTAAAATTTTGTTTTTTGTATGTGTCACTGCTTGACTGTGAATATCTAACATGTAATCCATGGCTTCTCCTTCCAGAAAAAAGGTAGAGCTAAAACTTCTTCCCTTAGTATAATACGCACTTAAGCATGGAACTACCCCCGGGGAATAATGACAACGTGATAACAGTCAGCGACAGTGAGTATTTCCTTGAATCTGAGTGATGCTAAAAGTGTTGTTTAGTGACACTCAAATGCCAAACAGGATCTTGACTGTTGATATCTCAAGCTGACTGCCTTTAGGCAAGTTCTATTAAACTTAAGTGAAACTCACCAACGCTTTCCTGTTTATATAAATTCGTAATCGAGGTAGAATAGTTATGTATTGTTCCTTTAAAGGATAGGTTTTTATCAGGAACTTTCACATCAAACGTTCCTTTATAAAGTAATGTTGTTATCTCATGATAGTCCCGATGACTAACGTTAAAAAGAAGGGATATTTTGATTAAACCATCAACAATGTCTTCCTCATATCCTTTTAAATCAATTGGTGTTTCATTTAAAATGACTTTTTTAACCAAAAAAACATCTCCTTTTCAACTACACGGTAAGACTTGGTAACGGACTCGTAATTTTAATAAAAAACTATTTTGATACCTTTATTTTGCCTTAGTTCATGAATCAATACAACTGTTTAAGAAAAACGCAAAGCGACTTTTGTTAATTACAGCGTGAGCTTTCGCCATCCCTGAGTAGCACCTAAGTAGTGATTGTAGGTACTACTCGAAAGGAGATGGGCTCCCCATGATGCTTGTAGCGTATAGATAGTTGTCAACTTATAAATTCTATCAAGAAAGGGAAATTAAATGTTCCAATCCCTACATTTTTCAAGAAAATTTACCGATTATAAATCCCATTCAGGAAAAATCGGTACCGGTCGAATGGAATCGAGCTTTCATTATGTTCAATGACTACATACTGATATTTGCGAAGAGTAGATTCTCGAGATGGCATCGAAATACGATACAGGTTTTTGAAAGATGGTCTAGCTACTACGTTTGTTAAATAAGCGGATGCATTAGCGCCTGGAATACGATACCGGTTCAATGATTGAATCATCTGATCGGCTGTCATTAGTCCTAATCCATGACCAAAATAGAGATCTTTCCCCATAACGACAGCATTTTCTCCTCGCCAATACGAAGTGTTAGGAGCCACTTCCGGATTCTTAAAGTAGACAACATCGCCAAGTAAAAACGAATTTATATAGGTCGGACGTATTCCAAGATCAGCGTCAAAATGCCAGCTGTATATAAAGATATTTGGAAAGAATTGATTAAATAGGCTCTCTCCAATTTGATTTAAAACCGCATGGTAATAAATAATTACCATAGCTCCAGCACATTCAAAAGCATATTGTGAACCGTTTTGGAAAATATCTTGAATGGCGACAGAAGGATTGACTCCTTGCTGAAGGCGAAATCCCCCTGTGTCTGTTAATTGCCAATATTGAGGGTTACAACGAGAATTTTCAAAGGTAGCAAATTGTGCATTGCTTTTGTTCATCTGATTTGCACTGTTCATGATGTTTTTTCGTAACTGAAGTTCGAAAGATAGCTGATCTATGGTTTCATAGGAATAAACCATAGAAGCTTCTTGCATCGATTGAACGATTATACCTTCTGGGCTGCCACTAGGCCAATTCTGATTTTGTTGAAAGGGCTCTCCCGATATTCGAATCATAATATATGCCCCTTTCTAATACCTATTTTTAGTCATTATTAGCCTATTCGAAAATGACAGAATACTTGTTAAAAACTTTGACTATTTCACATATAATTGCATTTAATATCTTTAGAGCACAAAAAAGCAAATCCTTTACTGAAAAGGATTTGCTTTTTCCATACCTATTTTTATTTCTCATCGACTACTTCTTTTAAAATCTCATAGGAGCGTTTTTGCTTTTCAGGATCATAAATATACGATACTGCCATGATTTCATCGACGCGATACTTTTCTTGAAAATTAATAAGCTGTTCTCTAACGGAGTCTTTACTTCCCATTATCGTTACACTGGACATCGAAGAAACCATTTCTTTTTCGCGTTGACTCCAAATCTCGTCCATATTTTTAACTGGAGGCTGGAGAGGATTTTGAGTACCTCTGACAACATTTAAGAAAAACTGATGCATCGTTGTTGATTCTAACTTGGCCTCTTCATCACTTTCAGCGGCAATGACGTTGAGACACACCATCATGTAAGGTTTCTCCAAATAGGCAGAAGGTTGGAATTGATTATGATAAATCGACATCGCCTCCTCCATATATTTTGGAGCAAAGTGAGATGCAAATACGTATGGTAAGCCTAACTTAGCGGCTAAACCAGCGGAATCAGTTGACGAACCGAGGATATATATTGGAATATTCGTACCAACACCGGGATAGGCTTTTACTTGACCTTGAACTTCTTCAGGTCCAAAACGAGTAAGTAATTCTTTTACATCGTTTGGAAATGTATATACTGAATCATCACTTTGTGAGCGTCTTAACGCACGAGCCGTATTCATGTCTGTCCCTGGAGCGCGCCCAAGACCTAAGTCCAACCTGTCTGGATAAATAGTAGCCATCGTGCCAAATTGCTCAGCAACGATTAATGGAGAATGGTTTGGAAGCATAATTCCACCAGATCCGACTCGAATATGTTCTGTATGCTCTAATGTATGTTTAATTAACATCGAGGTAGCTGAACTGACAAGTGTTGGTGTATTGTGATGTTCCGCAATCCAATAACGCGTGTAACCCATTTTCTCAGTGGCTTGCGCCAGGTCAACCATCGATGCAATTGCACCTTTTGCGTCCTCCCCTTGTCGTATCGGGGCAAGATTTAAAACTGACACGGGTATCTGTATAGTTGACATATGAACGTATCCTTTCTTAATTGAAGTTTCCATCCAATAATATCAGTTTGACCACTGAAAACAAATTTAAATGCTTAGGGGTTTAAAGGGATGGGGATACTTCAACTTATTGCCCGTAGAAAGCGTCCGCCTAGAGCGGATTTGAGCCTCTCTGTTCGACGAAAACAACAATTTTAATAAAATTGTACAAATGTAAAAAAGCATTGAAAAAGTAAAATTCACTTTTTCAATGCTCTTTATATTAATTAGTTTCCGGATTTATTTTTATTGTATACATCGAATCCTACTGCAAGTAATAGTACCATACCTTTTATGGCCTGTTGCCAATCGATACCGATACCAATTAAGGACATACCGTTGTTCATGACACCCATTACAAGTCCACCAATAATAGCACCAATGACTGTACCAACACCACCAGCCATCGACGCACCACCGATAAATACAGCAGCAATCGCATCTAACTCTAGCATGTTACCAGCTGCAGGTGTTGCAGAATCTAAACGAGAAGCAAACATTAAACCAGCTAAAGCTGCAATAACACCATTATTTACAAATACCCAGAATACAACACGTTTGGTTTTGATTCCAGATAAATCAGCAGCCTTCTTGTTTCCACCTGTTGCATAGATATGACGACCCATGACTGTATTGTTCATAATAAATGTGTAAATCAGGATAAGTACAAATACTATTCCCAATACCATTGGAATCCCTTTATTGAGTGCCAATTGATAAGCAAACCAGTTAATAACAAAGAGCAATAAAACCATCTTTGTTACTGAGATCCAAAGAGGAAGAACATCAAAGCTATATGCCGCTTGTTTTTTGCGGCTTCTGTATTCCATATAAATCAGGACGAGTGAAAAGACACCCGCTAAAATAAGTGTTAATATATGCAATCCATCTGCACCAAATACATCGGGTAGAAAGCCACCACTTAGTACTCTGAAAGATTCAGGAAATGGTGCAAGTGATTGCCCATCTAATAGATATAAAGTTAAACCCCTGAAAATTAACATCCCTGCTAAGGTTACAATAAAGGAAGGTATTCCTATATAGGCAATCCAAAATCCCTGCCAAACACCAATTAAAGCACCTACAAGAATGGATAATACAATTGCTAACACTACTGGCACATTGTTATTGATCATGAGTACCCCAGCTATGGCACCAACGAAAGCAACAACAGATCCTACTGATAAATCAATATTTCCCGTAATAATGACCAAAACCATACCAATGGCTAAAACTAAAATAAAGCCGTTTTGTAGGATTAGGTTGGTCAGGTTTAAAGGTTTAAATAAGATTCCATCAGTTAGTATAAAAAATAAGGCTGTTATAAACACAAGTGCAATGATCATACCGTATTGACGAATATTATTGCTAAATAAATTAATTAATGTTTTCATTACTAGCACCTCCAGATCCGGTCATATAACGCATCACATTTTCTTGATTCGCTATCCCGCGCTCAAGCTCCCCAGATATACGACCCTCATTCATTACATAAATTCGATCCGAGAGTCCAAGAATCTCAGGCAACTCGGAAGATATTACAAGCACAGCTAATCCCTCAGCCGCTAATTCGTTTATTTGAGAATATATTTCAAACTTAGCACCCACATCAATACCACGTGTAGGCTCATCCAAAATTAAAATATCTGGCTCAGTAAAAATCCATTTACTTAATACAATTTTTTGTTGATTCCCCCCACTTAAATTACCGGCTAATTGTGTAAGTGACGGAGTTTTAATATTTAATTTTTCTCGTAAAAATTGCGCTTCCGTAATTTCCTTATTCTCATCTATAATAGAATTTTTGGAAACTCGTTTTAAGTTAGACAAGGTAATGTTGCGTTTAATATCATCAATAAGGTTCAGACCATAAGTTTTTCGGTCTTCTGAAACGTACGCAAGACCTTGTGCAATGGCATCACTTACAGTATCAGCTTTAATTACTTTGCCATTTTTGTGTAAGGTTCCAGTTATCTGCTTACCATAAGTTTTTCCGAATATACTCATCGCAAGTTCGGTTCTGCCTGCTCCCATTAAGCCAGCTAGACCGACAATTTCACCTCGACGAATATGTATATTCACATTATCAAGCATTTTTCGATCTCGTTGTTGAGGGTGATAAACATTCCAGTCTTTTACTTCAAAAACAGTTTCACCAATATTTGGAACACGATCAGGAAACCTACTTGTCATATCTCGGCCAACCATTGCCTTGATAATGCGATCCTCTGAAGCATCTTCTCCCTGAGCATCAATTGTTTCAATTGTTTTCCCATCTCGCAAAACTGTAATAGAATCCGAAATACTGACGACTTCATTTAATTTATGAGAAATAAGAATAGAAGTAATTCCTTGTTTTCTAAGTTCATCCAACAGTTTTAATAAGTTTGCACTATCTGTTTCATTTAGTGCCGCTGTTGGCTCATCGAGAATTAATAGTTTTACATTTTTCGATAGCGCTTTGGCAATTTCAACGAGTTGTTGTTTACCAACACCAATATCCTTAACAATCGTTTCGGGTGAATCTTTCAACCCAACTTGCGCTAATAGTTTTTTAGATTCCGCAAACGTTGCCTGCCATTTTATAATCTTATTAGATTGTCGTTCGTTACCTAAGAAAATATTCTCGGCAATCGATAGAAAAGGACTTAAAGCCAATTCTTGGTGAATAATTACAATTCCTGCATTTTCACTTTGTTTAATATCTTTAAAATGACACTCTTCACCTTCGAAATAAATACTACCATCGTAAGAGCCGCTTGGATAAACAGCACTTAATACTTTCATTAATGTAGACTTACCAGCACCGTTCTCACCCATTAGTGCATGGATTTCGCCCCTCTTAACTTTTAAATTCACATCGTCTAACGCTTTAACGCCGGGGAATGTTTTCGTTATACTTCTCATTTCTAAAATATAATCTGACATTCTCGCACCCACTTTCTCGGAAATACGTAATGAAACGATTTAGTGGCGATCGAGATCACCACTAAATCAAATCAGTTTTGTTTATTATTATTCTAATTCAGACTCTTCGTAATATCCGGCATCCATAACAACTTCCTGGTAGTTATCAATATCTACTGAAACAGGCTCTACAAGATAAGAAGGAATTACTTCTACACCATTGTCATATGTTTCTGTATCATTAACTTCTGCCTCTTCACCAGCTAAAATAGCATCAATCATGTTAACTACGACTTCAGCTAGAACACGTGTATCTTTGAAAACTGTTTGAGTTTGCTCGCCAGCAATAATTGATTTAATCGAAGCTAATTCAGCATCTTGCCCTGAGATTACAGGCATTGGTAGATCGCCAGAACCATAGCCTACACCTTTTAATGCTTGGATAATACCACGGCTAATGCCATCATATGGTGACAATACTGCATCGACAGTTTCGCCATCAGAATAAGCTTTGCTTAAAATGTTCTCCATACGAGATTTAGCTAAATTTCCATCCCAACGCATTGTTGCTGCTTGTTCAAATTCTGTTTGCTCACTTTGAATGACTACTTTTCCACTATCAATATGTGGTTGTAGCACGGACATCGCGCCATCCCAGAAGAAATTAGCGTTATTATCATCCGGAGAACCACCGAATAGTTCAATATTAAATGGACCTTCTTCTTCTGCAAGATTTAATGTTTCTTCAATATATGAAGCTTGTAAAACCCCTACTTGGAAGTTATCAAATGTTGCATAGTAACTTACATCTGGTGATCCCATAATTAAACGGTCATACGCAATAACTTCGATACCTTGGTCAGCCGCTTTTTCTAAAACATTTGTAAGTGCTGTACCATCAATCGATGCAACAACTAGTACATTTGCTCCTTTTACGATCATGTTTTCAATTTGTTCGATTTGCTTATCCACATCGTCCTCTGCATACTGCAAATCAGTTTCATAACCAAGTGCTTCTAATTGCTCAACCATGTTATTTCCATCATCTACCCATCTCGCAGATGATTTAGTTGGCATTGCGACACCTATTGAAGCATCTTTTGACTCTACTTCTTCTCCATTTCCATTATTGCTAGTTTCTCCTGAAGCGTTATCATTTCCTCCGCCACAAGCAGCTAAAAACAACATAAAACCAAATAATAGTGCGAATAAACCTAATTTCTTCATAATTGAAACCCCTTTCATTACTTTTATTTTCTTTCTAAATATAGAATATCATTCTTTACGCTGAAAGCCTTTACATTATTTTAAACTGTTTTTATAAAAATTTAATCTAAATGTAACAAAGGGAGAACAAACTCTATGAATTTAGGTTATTTATTTAAATATGTTTGTTAATGAGAGAAAGCACTTCCATTATATATGGAAAGTGCTTTCTCTTAGCGTTCATTTCTTAAATTGATTTGGTGATACACCTACCATCTTTTTAAACGTTGTACTGAAATAATGCTGAGAGTCAAAACCAACTTCCTCTGCGATGGCACGAATGGACATATCCGTTGTTTTCAATAAATCAGTAGCTTTATTTATGCGCATCTGTGTTAAAAGGCCGACGTAAGAAATAGCTAACTCCTGTTTCATCATACGGCTTAAGTATACAGAGGATACATGCAATTGTTCCGCAACCCTTTCTAACGTAAGGGAAGAATCCTGATAATTCTGTTGCACATAGAGTTGTGCCTCTTTAACAATTGGGGAAACTCTTATTTGTTTATCTACTTTTGATTTACACATTTCATAAGTTTTATATAAATTGGTTAAGCCGTCAACGTCAACGTCCTCTATATGCCAATATACTTTGATTTTAAGGTATTTTAAAATTGCTGCTTCTATTTCTTTCATTTGGTCATTATCCACTGTTTCCCATAAACATACATTAAATAGATTTGATTGGTCACGAAAAACAGCAGACATTTCAGCTGCTAATTTCTCTTCCACAATATTTTCAATAGCGAACAAGAAAATTTGCCGATCGTTCTCCTGCATATACGTTTGGTTTTGATGATACTCTGGCCACCTGATTACCATGTACTGTTTTGGTGAACTGACAGGTAAATCGATAAAATGTAACTGTTCTTTAATTTCATCAGATGATAGATTACGTTCAATCCAATCCTGAAAAAACCTTCTCTTCATTTGAGCTTGATTTTTTTTGATTTGGCTGGCCGCTTGTTTTAAGTAAACTTCCTTATTCACTTCTATGTCTAGCTTTTCCTTTATTTCCATTAGCAAAATCAGCAATTTTTCTGGATTTACTGGCTTCAATAAATAGTCTTCAACATGCAAACGAATAGCTTCTTGTGCATAGCTGAACTCATCGTAACCCGATATGACTAGCATTTTACAATTGGGAAGTTGCTCTTTCAATTGCTTCATTGCAATAAAACCATTCATAATCGGCATATTTATATCAATCAATAAGATATCAATCTGATGTGTAATTGCTAATTCCACAGCTTCCTCTCCATCTTCCGCTTCGCCTATGACTTCCATATTATATTTTTCCCAATCAACGGAAGAACGAATACCATCACGTATTATGAATTCATCATCTGCGATTAATACCTTCCATTTTTTCATTGTGTTAATCCCCTTTTACAATCATATCGTTTACTAGAATTGGTAATGAAATTTCAACTTTAGTACCAACTTTTTCTTCACTCTGGATATACATACCGTAGCGATCTCCAAAGGCAAGTTTGATGCGAGCTTGTACATTCAACATGCCATATCCTTTTTTATCTCTTGTGTCACCTTGGTTTTCTGTTCTCATAATAGCCTCACTTAATGTATGGCGCATTTCTTGAAGTTTTAATTCCGACATTCCTACTCCATCATCTTGGATAACAATCATTAATTGGTCTTCTATTTCTTTCGCTTTAACACTAATATGACCAGGGCCTCTTCGTTCCTTAATACCATGATAGATGGCGTTCTCAATAATCGGCTGTAGAATAAATTTTAAAACATAGAGAGAACGAGTACCGCCATCGACATCAATGTGATAATTCAACTTCTCACGATACCTTGTCTTTTGTATCATTAGATAACTTTCTATATGATCAATTTCCTCTGTTAATGTAATCGTGTCTCTGCCTTGACTTAAACCTATCCGGAATAATTTTGCCAGCGACTCAACTACCTCTGCTACATCCTCTGCCTTTTGTTTTCTAGCCATCCACTGTATCGTATCGAGTGTGTTGTACAGAAAGTGTGGATTAATATTTGCTTGGAGACTTCTGAACTCCGCTTCTCGTTTTTGCCTTTCATGCCGCTCTGTTAATCGAAGCAAGTGATTTATTTGGGTTAACATTTTGTTAAAACTGCGCCCTAGTAAGCCAATTTCATCATCCCGTTTTTCCTTGTAACGAACGTTAAGATTCCCACCTTCTGCTTTTCGCATAAAGGTCATTAATTGTGAGATCGGTTTAGATATCGAATTTGATAAAAAATAAGAAACTGGAATCCCAAATAACATAAGTCCGAAAACAAAAACAACTAAATAAAATCTAATCTCCCGCATTTCAAAAATTGTTTCTTCAGCTGGAAAGACCCCTATTGTCGTCCAGTTAGCAAACGAAGATTTCTGAAAAATAAATTGTAATTTTTGAGAATTTATTTCTTTGGAGAAAGTACCAGAATTTTTCCCTTCTAACCAATCGTTTGGAATTGTATCAATTAAAGGGTCGTCAGGCAGATAAATATTTTGGTTTTGATCATCAACAACCATTAAATAACCGGTTTTCCCTAAACGGACATCTACCAATGTTTCAGCAATCACTCTTAATTTCAAATCAATTAAAATAACTCCCTGCACTTCCTGTGTGTAAGGGTCTACTACTGCTCGAACTACAGAAACGACATCATCATTTTGATAATTTACTAAGGAAGATATATTTCGGTTTTCTGGTTGTCCGATGATTTTAAAAATGCCTTTATTATCCACAGCTTCTTTATACCAGGATTCCTCTGTTAAATCCTCTGTTGCTTGTGCATAAAATTCATTGCTAACATAGTTTCCATCGTTGTTGACAATCAATAATCCCGCTACTTCAGGGGCTAATGTTGTAAAATTACGGAGAAAGCGTTGGATATCATACTCCGTATTCGTATCTATATTTAGTTGGTCATCTCCTTCATTAAAAAAATTCTGAACATCATCATTAAAAGCAATAAAATAAGTGATACTTTGTAAGTTATTTATATGAAATTCAAAAGTTTCGTTGACTTTACTGATAAGCTGTAACGTATTTTCATTGACCTGTTGCTCAAGTACGCGTTCAACTGTCCAATTAATTAACATTCCTAAACATATAATTGGAATAATACTAATAATTAAAAAGTGAGAGATCAACTTATATCGAATCGGTAAATTATTAATTTGTATCCAGCGCTTCAATATAATCAATCCATTCTTGAGGTTTATTGAGGATAATAAGAATCCACATTTTCTTTTGTTACGATCGTCACTCCCGTGTCTACAAAGCGCGGTAATGGCATGCTGTCATTTTCTTGTTCAACAATATCGTGTTGAAGATGGAATAAAAATTGCAATGACCAATATCCCATCTCCCACGTGCCCTGTGCTAATGTTGCGGATATAACACCATCTTCTATCATATCAAGGGTCCCTTTTCCCGTGTCAAAACTGATAATCTTAATCGAATCTTGACGATTGTTAGCTACAGTAGCGAGTCCGACTCCAACTCCTCCATTTGCTTCCGTGGCAAAAATACCAGCTATATCTGGGTACTCCCTCATAATATCTTCTGCAGCAGTTTTAGAGAGCGTCTGTTCCCCTCTACCATCCTTGATAGAGACGACTTTCATATTAGGATATTCGACAAATATAGTATCTTGAAATCCCTGAGTACGTTCTTGATGATTCAATTGATGTGGCTGTGTAATCACACCCACTTCTCCTTCTCCATCTAGTAATTCTGCCATCTTGTTTGCTGCTTCTACCCCAGCGTTATAATTATCGGTTCCTAAAAAAGAATAAGCTTTACTTTCCGGTGCATCAGAATCAAACATAACCACAGGAATACCAGCATCCACTGCGTTTTCAATAACAGGATTTAATGCTCTTGGGTCCATCGTTGATACAGCAATTCCCGCAGGATTTTTTGCAATGACCTGTTCAAGAACAGTAATTTCTTCATCTACATCATATTGCGTTGCACCTCGATATTCAACGGAAACATTCATTGCTTCAGCTGCATCTTCAAAGCCTTTTAATGATCGTTTCCAATAATCAATTCCTACTTGAAATGTTACCATTACATAAGTTTCATCCATATTTCCTGTAAGTTCATTTTCCGACCACTCTCGTTCGATCGAATCTGTTGTTTGATAGTTATAAACGTATCCTACAAATAAACCAATTAATAACAAATAGAAGAAAAGCAAGATTCTCAATAGTGAAACCCCTTTCAAAAATGTTCTGAATATATAAAGGCGTAGTTCATTAGAATGATATTGTATCGAAATTGTACCTAAATTTCCGCCTTTCGGCAACCTTCATTATTAAATAAGCGTGTTGTCGGATTAGAAACTAGAGGTGCAAAAAGCTGTCTAAGTTCTCCTTTTTATGTTGCCCATCCGAATTTCTCATTTATAATCACAATTTGTTCTTTTTATCATCTCCCAGTATTCGAGTGATTTTGACCATTTACTAAATCTAAAAAGTTATTTATTATCTAATAGTGTCATTTTTTAAATAAATAATTGTTTTTAACTAATATTTTAGTCAATAATTGATGAAAATTCACTATTTTTTGAATATCCCAATAAAACCGATTGAATTTATAGGAATAATAAAGCTATAATAGAATTAGTCTTTTTTATCTGAATTCTGAAGATTGATTCTATTAAATGAATGGAAGTTTAGTAAGTAAGGTTAATTTTTAAAAGATAGTTTATATTCTTTGTGAGGTGAATATTGTTGCAATTTCTAGAAACGAACAGTCCATTTAATCAAGAACAAGCAGAGCTACTTAATCGTCTTCTGCCTACGTTAACAGAATCGCAAAAGCTATGGCTTAACGGGTATCTGTCTGCGTCCCAAACCGCAGCTTCTGCTTCTGTTGCTGGAGAGGATTTAAAAGAAAGTCCAGTTGAACAATCTGCACAGCCTGTATCAAAAGATGTCACGATCCTCTATGGTTCTCAAACTGGGAATGCTCAGGGATTATCAGAAGATGCGGGTAAAAAATTAACGTCCCGTGGATTTGATGTAACAGTTTCGTCAATGAGTGATTTCAAACCAAAACAACTAAAAAAGGTGTCGAATCTTCTTATTGTAGTAAGTACGCACGGGGAAGGTGATCCACCGGACAATGCAATAACATTCCATGAGTTCATGCTCGGCAAACGTGCTCCTAAACTTGACGATCTTCGTTTTTCTGTCTTGGCACTTGGAGACACTTCTTACGAGTTTTTCTGTAAAACAGGAGCCGATTTTGATCAGCGATTAGAAGAACTTGGGGCTACACGTTTACACCCTAGAGTAGATTGTGACTTAGACTTTGATGAACCTGCGGAGGAATGGTTGACGGGTGTCATTAACGGATTGAGTGAGGCTCAAGAAAGTGGCACCACTGCCCCTGCTCAAGACACAACTGCTGAGTCAACAGATACCGTCTATTCTAGAACAAATCCTTTTCACGCAGAAGTATTGGAAAACATTAATTTGAACGGTCGGGGTTCTAATAAAGAAACTCGCCATCTTGAGCTTTCATTAGAAGGTTCTGGATTGGAATTTAAACCAGGTGACAGTCTTGGTGTATATCCGGAAAATGATCCTGCACTTGTAGATATGCTTATAAACGAAATGAAATGGAACGCTGAAGAACAAGTAGTGGTGAATAAAAAAGGCGAGTCTTTACCATTAAAGGATGCACTGATTTCTCATTTTGAGATTACTGTTTTATCAAAACCTTTTCTCGAAAAAGCTGCTAAGCTTTCTGAAAATGAATCTTTGCAAGACCTTTTATCACCTGGAAAAGAAGACCAAGTTAAAGAATATATTCTTGGTCGGGATTTATTAGACTTAGTGAGCGATTATGGTCCGTGGAACTCAACGGTGCAAGAGTTTGTCTCTATTCTCAGAAAAATGCCTTCTCGTCTTTACTCGATTTCAAGTAGTTTGAACGCAAATCCGGAAGAAGTACACTTAACAATCGGGTCTGTCCGCTATGAATCGTTTGGACGCCAACGTAATGGCGTATGTTCCATTCTTTGCTCTGAACGATTAGAGCCAGGAGATACGCTTCCGGTTTATATTCAACATAACGAAAACTTTAAGTTACCCGAAAATCCTGAGACTCCGATCATTATGGTTGGACCTGGCACAGGGATCGCTCCATTCCGCTCTTTCATGCAAGAACGGGAAGAAATTGAGGCGGAAGGAAAATCATGGTTATTTTTCGGTGAGCAATACTTCATGAGCGATTTCCTTTACCAGATTGAATGGCAGAAATGGTTGAAGGATGGGGTTCTTACGAAAATGGATGTTGCCTTCTCTCGTGATACAGAGAAGAAAGTTTATGTGCAGCATAGACTTAAGGAGCATAGCAAAGAATTATTTGAATGGCTGCAACAGGGGGCTGTCCTCTATGTATGTGGTGATGAGAAAAACATGGCTCATGATGTTCAAAACACTCTTATTGAAATGATTGAAAAAGAGGGTAACATGAACCGTGAACAAGCAGAAGCGTATTTAGCGGATATGCAACAACAAAAACGATATCAGCGAGATGTATATTGATTTGGGATTGAAAGGAGTTCATTTAAAATGGTTAATCATAATTTAAAAGCACCTGAGGGTCCACCAAGTGACGTGGAACGCATAAAACAAGAAAGTAATTTATTACGTGGCACATTAAAAGAATCGATGCTAGAGCGGATTAGTTCTGGGATTTCTGACGATGATAATCGCTTAATGAAGCATCATGGAAGCTATTTACAGGACGATCGAGACCAGAGAATCGAGCGTCAAAAACAAAAGCTTGAGCCAGCCTTTCAATTCATGCTTCGCGTAAGAATGCCTGGCGGTGTCTCAACAGCAAAACAATGGCTCGTTATGGATGAGCTTGCACATAAACATGGGAATGGAACATTAAAACTAACAACACGTCAGACGTTTCAAATGCACGGGATTCTAAAATGGAATATGAAAAATACTATTCAAGAAATCAATAATTCTCTTTTAGATACCATTGCTGCCTGTGGTGACGTTAACCGTAACGTGATGTGTAATCCGAACCCCTATCAGTCTGATGTACATGGTGAAGTATATGAATGGTCAAAGAAGCTAAGTGATGACTTACTTCCAAAAACAAGGGCGTATCACGAAATCTGGTTGGATGAAGAAAAAGTAGCAGGAACACCAGAAGTCGAAGATCCAGAACCAATGTATGGACCACTTTACTTACCGCGTAAGTTTAAAATTGGTATTGCCGTACCCCCGTCTAACGATATTGACGTCTTTTCTCAAGACCTTGGACTCATTGCTGTTGTTGAAGAAGGTCAACTGATCGGATTTAACGTAACTATTGGCGGCGGATTAGGTATGACTCACGGGGACGATAAAACATATCCTCAAGTTGGAAAGTTGATCGGTTTTTGTAAGCCCGAGCAAATTATAGATCTGGCAGAAAAAATCATCACCATTCAACGCGACTACGGGAACCGTTCTGTTAGAAAATACGCTAGATTCAAGTATACAATTGATCGTCTTGGACTAGATGCAGTGACAGAAGAACTTGAAAATCGATTGGGTTGGAGTTTGGCAGAAGCCAAGCCTTTCCATTTTGACGACAACGGAGACCGTTACGGCTGGCAAAAAGGTGTCAAAGGTAAATGGCACTATACCCTTTTTGTAGAAGGTGGCCGCATTGCTGATACAGACGGGTATAAACTGATGACGGGATTGCGTGAAATTGCCGCTATTCATACGGGTGACATCCGCTTAACCGCCAATCAGAATTTAATTATTGCTAATGTTACTTCCGCAAAAAAGAAGAAAATTAATGAATTAATTGATCAATATGGTCTAACAGATGGCAAATATTTTTCAGCGATTCGACGAAGTTCTATGGCCTGTGTCGCGATGCCAACCTGTGGTCTTGCAATGGCAGAAGCAGAGCGTTATCTGCCAGAACTCATCGGTAAAATTGATGAGATCATTGATGAGAACGGACTTCGAGACAAAGAAATTACTATTCGTATGACAGGCTGTCCAAACAGTTGCGCACGCCCGTCTCTTGGAGAGATTGCCTTTATTGGTAAAGCCCCAGGTAAATACAATATGTATTTAGGCGCTGCATTTGATGGTAGTCGATTAAATAAAATGTATCGGGAAAACATTGGAGAAAAAGAAATCCTTAGTGAACTGAACACCCTCCTTTCCCGCTACGCAAAAGAAAGAAACGAAGCTGAGCATTTCGGTGACTTTGTCATTCGTGCCGGCGTCATTGAAGCAACAACAGATGGAACGAATTTTCACAAATAAGAGTATATAATGAAGGGTGTCGTAAAAAGTCTTAATGACTTTATTAAACGACACCCTTCATTTATTTAATAAAAGACGCTACGCGTTTTTCTTATTCATAAATTTCGTCAGCATGTTTGTATCTCATTTTTTCAGATTGAATCTGTTCATTTTTATTGTTCTTCGTATCATTGTCATGCTCTTGAGCAACTTCTTTCGGATCTGGAATTTGGTTAGTATCGGACACTGATTGTTGTACCTTTTGCTCATTGTCTTTCATATATCCCACTCCTGTCTATTCGTGATTGTCTTATGATCTCCAGAAGAAAAGGAAGTTACCCTTTTTGTTGAAATTTCTTCTCTCTGCATGTTTTACAATATCTTAATTAAAAACAAGCCTTTCGTTTTAAAAGAACCTATATTCATTTTCAGCTAGTTGGAGCTGGACCTCTTATTAAAAAACGTCGATTAGTTACTAAATTCAAGAAACTGCTAGGATACATGTGAAACTCCCAAGGCAAGGCTTTCCCAGAGCACCTTTTCTGCTTTTTCTACTAATTCCTTAGGACAGTTAATAATTAAAAACACCTCTGATTTCTTGCCTTTCAACGCTCTGTTATTATGCCGAGTTATTTTATAAAAAATAAAGTTAATTAAAAAACCTAAAATGAACCCGCTTATTGCCCCAATTAATCCCCAAAGAATAGGACCCCACTCTAAGGCAAATCCGACACTGGCCCCAATGACTCCAAAGGCTGTACCTATTGCTGCACCAGTATCAAACAAACTCACACCGTCAGAGCGGTGAAGCGTATCGAATAATTTTCTTTCTTCCACACGATTATAAAGCGGAACAGCAAGAATATGCTCTCTTTTCACACCTATTTCCTCTAATGAAGTAATCGCTATTTCTAGATAAGATGAATGTTCAAAGGATGAAAAAATTTGCAAGCTGCCTCACCTCACGTTTTTTGGGGGATTTCCACACGATATTCTTGATACTTTTTATTTAGGAACTTCCGTTGTTCACTTTCATATAGTTTATTATTCTCCACAGTATTAACGTAAGCATCATAAGCCGCAAATCCCATATGAGAGGGTATGAATAGAAACCATTGTGGATCTATGACTTGTGTTGCTTGCTCGATTTCTCCTAGAAAAAGCAAATGGATGGCAACAAGTACGTGGGAACAGCACACAAAAACAATCATAAATGATAGAACTAGAATGGCAGCCAGGACTCGATGAATATATAATTGACCTAGACCAGGGGTAAAAATGGACCATAAAACGGCCATAATAGGTCGCCTCTTATCCAGATAGTTAATCTCAACTGAACCGATGGCATATGAATTAAAATCTGCATTTTCCCGTTCCGCTAATATAAATACTCTATTCATATCGATAGTTGACCGGTAACTATCCCATATTGCAAACATATAGACAGGGATATACAAAAGCATCCACTTCGGATCAATGACTTCTTTTGCCATAGCAAAGTTTCCTGTAAACGTATAAACAATCGCATGGTTAATGTTTGCCATATTATTAACGAGAATTTCCCAAAGAAACAAAGCGAAACCTCTGAGATATTTAGATAAAAGAAGATGCCCAAAACCAGGCATTGTTGCAGACCACCACGCAACAACATATGGATTACGAAGATGCAATTGTGTCGTACCTAAGACACTTACATAGGCTTTAAAACGACGTTCATCATTTGTTGGGTGAAAATTTTCCACATTCATTCTCCCCACTCAATCATATTTTGCTTTCTTCCATATAATTTACAATAAAGTGCATTATATACAAAAAGCAAAATGGTAAAGATACCAATTTAAAAAAATATACGATTTTTCAGCAAATAATGATTGATATCTTTCTATATTAAATAGGGGTAAACTGGAGTGAAAAACCCCGGCGTATCTGATTATTATTTAATTGGCCTATTTCAGTCCGCAATTCTGTATGAAATCATTCATTATCTCCCGTATTCAATTGTTTTTATTAGATTCTTTTAAGAGCTCTATTATTCTTTCATTTTGATTCGTTTGTTCTTTTAATTGGCCAATAATAGTACCTACACCTATAATAATAAGCGTTAATAAAATCCACATACATTGTCCCTCCAATAATTTTTTTCTCTAATAATAATTATGGTTTTTCTGCAAATGTTATTCAGATACAAAACTTTTACGAGAACTATATTTCAAACCTATCTTTAATAATAGAAGCAACACCTTCAGGGCTTAGATGAGTATTGTTAACTTTAATATAGTTTTCTCGTGTAATTTCTCCTTCTAAAGAGTTTAGTCTATGGTTATCCATTGTAGTTTTTAAGTTATATTCAGACTGCTTAATATCTCGTTTGGTAGGCTTATGTTCGAGTCTGAGGGGACTTTTGTTACGCTCGAGTCTCTCTTCTATATCCGCTTTCAGTTCGACAAAGTACACACTACCTTCTCGGGATTCAAAAATTTCGCAAATATCTTTCACAAATTCCCAGTCTTCTTGCTCATCAAACGCCCATACAAATGTAAAAATCAATCCTTCTATGTTGCTTGTAGCGACTTCTTTGAAGATCTCTTGTCGAAATAAAGTGGATAACCTCCATGTCTCGGGACCAAATCCAAATAAAAGATATAGCATATCAATCGTCATGTGATTATGAAAAAGCTTTAATTCCGTCCATTTTTCTACTTCCTGTCCAACTGTCATTTTACCAACTGCTTGTGGTCCAAATATTAAAATGAATTTCATATAAACCTCCTAAACGTTTGATATTATTAACTGTGAAGTTTAATAATAACCTAAATTATTTTAATGAATTCATATGTATTGCACTATAAATAATAATTGCCTTCTTGCTGTTAATGTCTTTATGGTTTTGAACACTAATTAGATATATTTTTTCAATATTTTCCAGATAATTGGACTTTGATTCAAAAAAAAGAGCTGTGGTAACAGCTCGAATCAGATAATCTTTTGACCATTTTACTTTTGATAAACTCGATTTAAACCAATTGTTTACATACTCTCCTCAAAAAACTTCTTTAACCTCTCTTGGTATTCTATCGTTTCCACTGTGTAAGATTTTACATGCCCTGCGCCCGGAACAGTCCATAACGTTTTTTCCCCACCTGCAGCTTCAAATATTTCATTAGCCATTGCAGTCGGAACGAGTTCGTCAGCTTCCCCATGAATAATAAAAAGAGGCCTCGTATTTTTTGCAGCCTGGTCTACGGCAGATGCTTCACCAAAACTAAAGCCAGCCCTAATGTTTGTGTTAAACCACTGGTTATCTGAATGATCGGAAAAGCTGGTAATTGATAGATTTGTTGCAGCTGATACGTTAAAATATCTTCTGCTGATGTATATCCACTATCGGAGATCACGCCTTTTACTTCTTTAGGAAGATCTTCGCCGCTTGTCATTAACACGGTTCCTGCACCCATGGAAACACCATGAAGAAAAATATCACTACTGTTTTCTTTATCGATTAGTTCTTGAATCCATTCCTGATAATCCAAGCGGTCGTGCCACCCAAAACCTATATAATCCCCCTCGCTCTCCCCATGACCTCGGGAATCAGGGATCAAAATATCAAATCCTTGCTCATGATAAAATTGAACAAAATCACTCATATCTGCTCGTTGACTTCTAAAACCATGAGCAAGTATCACAGCTTTTCCTGAAGATTGTTCATTTCTTAAAAAGTCTGCTTCCAATGTGAGATCATCATAGGTGGTTATGGTTCTTTTTTCAAAAGTCTGTTCTTCATACCAAGTGATTGCTTCTTTGATTAGATCTTCATTTTTCTCATTTACCATTGCAGGAATTGCTGTTTCTTCGCGGTGCAGTTCGACTTCCGTTCCTCGTTCTACTGCTTCACTGTAAAAATAATCGCCCGCTATCATTAGTGCAATGAGTGCTAAAACTATCAAACTACTAATAATGCCAATAAACTTTTTCACAAACTTTTCTCTCCATTCTATGGTGTTCAAAACTAAGTCTTGGAGCTTCATATATTTGTCAGTGATTCTGAATCCAATATTAATGAAGCTTCTTTATCAATTATAAATGTTTTTAAATCGATGTCGACTAATATAGTTCATCATTTATTAGCTGAGGCTAAGGAACTTCTTATTTATAAATTATTATCTCTCAAGAAGAACGGACTTGCATATTTTTATAAGTTAATTGTTACATCTGCATCCTCACGCAGTCTTTCTACAAGCAGTTGTGCTGCTTCTGCTTCTTGTTGACTTCTAAGTTGTTCTTCAACTTGTGGTTTCACTTCTTCAAAAGATGGGACTTCTACTTCTTCCCCATTTTCACCTTCTACTTCTCCTTGTTGAGCGATCATCTGATCATAGAATTCTTGTAACTCTTCGTCTGTAGGGTTTATTTCCCCCGTCTCGCTCGCAATCAGTTGATCAATTTTAACTTGCACTTCTAACTGGGACATGACTTCTTCTTCATCAGTACCCTGTTCTTCTATAGCTGCAATAAATTCATCTCCTGATTCCATGCCGTTTTGTACAGCTATTTGATTCAATGTTTCCTGAATGTCTTCTTCAGAAGCTTCAAAATCACCGTTTTCCGCAGCCTGTATGAGAAGCTCCGTACCAATCATACTCTCTACAATCTGTTGCTTTAATTGATCTTGGTCAACCTCTTCGCCTGTCATTTGTGATTGCATAGCGGCTTGTTGAAATTGCCCTTCGTAAGTAACTGCGAATTCTTCTTTAGGTATTTCTTCTCCGTTTACTTCGGCCACGATATCTGGAACGCCTTCTAAGTCAGGTTCAGGCATTTCCATTTGTTCTGAGGCTTCCCCATCCTCTACAGCTGTTTCGTTATTTTCAGCAGGCTCTTCCTCCTGCGATTCTGTAGCTTCATTATTTGTTGTTTCTTCTTGTGTTGCGTTTCCTTCATTTTCACCTTGATTTGTCTCTTCATCGTTACTACATGCAACACTCACAGCAACTAATCCTGCAAGTGATAAACTTAATAGGTGTTTTTTATTCATTGATATTCCCCTCTCTATATTGAACTTGATGGTAATCTTAACATATCGTTCCGGAGCGTAAAACTGTAACTAGGCTTCAATAGACCAAAGAGATGAAAATTCTCTAAAATTATCATAAAATATCTCTGAATATCATCAAAATACTAGTGATATCGGCAAATTATGATGTAAGATTGATTGAAATTGTAAAAGTATGTAATAACAAGGGAAATGCATGGGACGGTTCTCTGCTTCCATAATTATGCATAAAATACCAAAGAATGAAGCAGAGAACCGTCCCCTGCTTCATCAATATTTACTGCTCTCCGTCGGCTTCTTCTTCTTCTTGACTCCAAGTCCACTCTGTTTCATTCTCTTGTTCTAGGAAATTTATAGATAAATTAAACTCTTTTATATCCGCTTCATTAAAATCAAATGTATCAGCAATCTCCGTTTTAATTTCTTCTACTTCACTAGCCGCGTTGACATGAAACTCAGAAAGATACGTATTCATTTCTTCTGCTGCTTGCTCACCCTCAAGATCTAAATTATCTCCAGATACAGACGCATCAGGCTGCTCATTTTCCTCCTCAGTAGATTGGATTGTAAAATCCCATTGAGAGTCATCTACCAGCGTGACATTCAGTTCAAAGTTTTCAAAATCTTGTTCCATCACTGCCTCTGTATCTTCCTCAGATTCCATATCCGTTGAGTCATCATTGTTCATTCCATTCTCTGCTTCATTTATGTTAGAGTTATTCTCACCGTTATTAGTTGCCAAATTAGCTTCAGGCTGTTCTTCCACTTGCTGATTTTCATTATTACTTGAATTTTCTTCTTCATTCATACCCCCACATGCACTTAGTGCTATAGCTAGAGTTGCAATACTTAATGTGAATTTTTTCATGATAATTACCCCTTTTTCTTTGTGAATTTTAATTTAAGAGATGGAATAGATTCTGACAGATGATTTGGATAATGGCAGCTAATAAGAGTAATCCCCACTCATAAGATTTATAAAACTCGCTCAATGGTCTTATTTTTAAGTAATTTTTATCCAAAGCTATTACGGATTTCTAATTAAGAAAAAATATAGAGATTAATTTAGTTTTTCACATTGAAATAAATTTCTCTGTTATGAAATCTTACGCAAAACAACATCCCTTAAATTACATAGTCTATACTTGTAATTACAAAGAACAAAGGAGGGATAACATAATGAAGAATATTAAATTGTCCCTATATACTGATGAAGAGTTGTATTGGGCTATTCATCAACATAAACAGATAAGTAAAAGTAAACTTACTAAAATTGCGGTAAAATAATACGAACACAAAAAAGAAACGATTGCTCTATCCAAAGGGCAATCGTTTCTTTTTTGTTTCATTAGGTTAAAATTGTGTAAGCTAAAAAGCAAAATCATAGCCACAAGTTATAATATGAAGCAGAGAACCGTCCCCTGCATCACCGCTTTATGGTAATCTGGTGTCGCCCATTAGGTATCTGTCGCATTCTCTTGCGGCTTCGCGGCCTTCATTAATGGCCCACACGATTAAACTTTGACCTCTCCGCATATCTCCTGCTGCAAAAACACCTTTTACATTTGTTTCATATTTCCCGTATTCTGCCTTAACATTCGATCGTTCATCTGTTTCAAGAGAAAGTTCCTTTATCAGTTCTTGTTTCGGCCCACTAAATCCGATCGCCAACAATACTAACTGAGCAGGCCATATTTTTTCAGAGCCTGGTATTTCTTTACGAACTTTTTCCCCATTCTCATCAATGGTTGTTTCCACACTTATCGTATGGACTTCTTTTACGTGACCATTGTCATCACCAACAAACTTCGTTGTCATGACAGCATACGCTCGAGGATCTTCACCAAAAACAGCAGCTGCTTCCTTATGGCCATATTCGACACGGTGAATCACAGGCCACTGGGGCCAAGGATTATCATCCTCACGTACATCTCCTTTTTTCTCATAAATATCAAATTGCGTTAAACTTTTGCAATCATGTCTTACGGAGGTAGCTAAACAGTCTGTTCCTGTATCACCACCACCGATAACAATGACATCTTTATCTTTTGCAGAAATATAATCATTGTTTTCAAAATTAGAATCCAATAAACTTTTCGTATTTGCGTGCAGAAAATCCATCGCATAATGGATGCCCTTAAGCTCTCTTCCCTCTACTTCCAAATCCCGGTGCTTTGTCGCACCTCCGCAAAGAACGACGGCATCAAATTCCGTTTGAAGGGCTGAAACTGAAAAATCCTTTCCGACTTCTGTATTTGTTACAAAGCTAATTCCTTCTTCCTTCAGAAGGTTCACTCTGCGTTCAACAACGGAATAAGGAAGTTTCATTTCAGGTATCCCATAGGTTAAAAGTCCACCAATACGGTCACTCTTTTCAAACACCTTAACGTGGTGTCCAGCTTTATTTAACTGTGCAGCACAGGCTAATCCAGCTGGACCGGAACCAATAACGGCAACCTTTTTAGTTGTCCGAGTATCCGGGACGACCGCCTTCACCCAACCCTCCTTGAATCCTCTTTCAACAATTTCTAACTCAATCGATCGAATGGCAACCGGAGGCTCATTAATCCCGAGAACACAGGCACCTTCGCAAGGAGCTGGACACGCCAAACCAGTAAACTCAGGAAAATTATTCATTCTGTGTTCCCGTTTCAATGCTTCTTTCCATTGACCTTGATAAACTAAATCATTCCACTCAGGTATTAAATGGTGCACAGGACAACCAGAAGTCATGCCATTTAACATGGTACCTGTGTGACAAGTCGGAATGCCACAGTCCATACAACGAGCTCCCTGTTGTTTGAGCTCTTTTTCTTCATACGGCAACATGTAACTTTCCCAGTCTTTCGTCCGTTCAGCCGGGTCACGTTCTGGGAGCGATTGCCGTTTAAAATCTATAAAACCAGTTGGTTTCCCCATTGTTAACCTCCATCCTTTATGGAATTAACTATTTTTTTACTTTCTTCAAATGCTGCAAGTGCCGCTTTATATTTATCTAATCCGCTTGTTTCAAAATGTCTGATTCTGTTTTGCATCTTTAAATAATCAACGGGAATCACGCGAATAAATTTCTTTTTCATTGATGCCCATTTTTTGATTACTTGGCTACCGAAATCACTTTCTGTGTAATAGACATGGTTCTCCACCATTTTATAAATCATGGACAATTCCTCTTCATCCGAAATCGAATCGAGTAAAACTTGTTCCTGATTACATTTGTAACGAAAATCTTTTGATTCATCCAACACATAGGCAACTCCACCGGACATGCCCGCCGCAAAGTTTTTCCCTACTTCACCAAGTACAACAACTTTCCCACCTGTCATGTATTCACAACCATGATCGCCACCACCTTCTACAACCACACTTGCTCCACTATTTCTGACACAAAATCGTTCTCCGGCAATGCCATTTATATAAGCTTCTCCAGCAGTTGCTCCATAAAACGCAACGTTTCCAACAATAATATTTTCCTCAGCGGTAAAAGTACTCCTTCTAGAAGGACGGACGATTATTTTTCCACCGGACATTCCTTTGCCGATAAAGTCATTGGCATCTCCAATAAGTCTTAATGTTAGACCGGGTGGAATAAAGGCACCGAAGCTTTGTCCAGCAGAGCCTTTAAAGGTTAACCGTATCGTATCCACGGGTAATCCTTCTGCACCATATCGCTTCGTAATAACACTTCCTAAAAGTGTCCCTGTTACTCGATTGATATTTCGAATCGAAAAAGTACCTTCGACAGGTTCTTGATTTTCAATCGCCTCTTTACAAAATGGAATAAGTTCTTGTTTGTCCATTGTTTTATCAAGTCCATGAACTTGTTCAACGGTCGCATAACGACTTACATTCTCCGGTACTTCCGGTTGATAGAGCAGCTCCGTTAAATCTATTCCTTTTGTTTTCCAATGTGTAATTGCTTGATTTGTTTCTAACACATCCGTTCTTCCAATCATGTCATTTATTTTTCTGAATCCGAGTTCCGCCATCAACTCTCTTACCTCGGTTGCAATGAACCGCATGAAATTTTCGACATAATCTGCTTTACCAGGAAACTTTTTTCTAAGCTCAGGATTTTGCGTTGCTACACCAACGGGACACGTATCTAGATGACAAACACGCATATAAATACAACCTAATACAACTAACGGTGCAGTGGAAAAACCATATTCCTCAGCGCCGAGTAATGCAGCAACTATAACGTCTCTTCCTGTCATCATTTTCCCGTCTGTTTCTACCACAATTCGATCTCTCAAACGATTCAAAAGCAAGGTCTGATGTGTTTCCGCTAATCCTAGCTCCCAAGGTAATCCCGTATGTTTCAAACTTGTTCTCGGAGCAGCACCTGTTCCGCCATCGTATCCACTTATGAGAACGAGGTCCGCTCTTCCTTTAGCTACCCCAGCCGCGATCGTGCCAACACCAACTTCTGATACGAGTTTGACACTTATTCGTGCCTCTGGATTAGCATTCTTTAAATTATGAATTAATTCTGCCAGGTCTTCGATGGAATAAATATCATGGTGAGGAGGCGGTGAAATTAATCCTACTCCTGGTGTTGAGTTTCTCACTTCAGCAATCCATGGATATACCTTCATCCCTGGCAGTTGTCCTCCTTCACCTGGCTTTGCGCCTTGAGCAACTTTAATTTGAATCTCGGCAGCATTTACTAGGTAATGACTTGTGACTCCGAAACGTCCAGAAGCAACTTGTTTTATGGCACTCCTCCTCCAGTCCCCATTTTCATCCCTAGTAAATCTGTCCGCGGTTTCTCCACCTTCTCCTGAGTTACTCTTGCCCCCAATCCGGTTCATTGCGATCGCAAGTGCTTCGTGGGCTTCAATACTAATAGACCCATACGACATCGCTCCTGTTTTAAACCTTTTACAGATTTCTTCTATTGGTTCCACTTCTTCTAATGGAATAGCCTCTCTCTTTTTAAATGATAGTAATCCCCGAATAGCTTGTAAATTCACATCAGTATCTGTCAGAAGTGAAGAATATTGTTTGAAAAGTGTATAATTATTCGTTTGGCAAGCTTGTTGAAGAAGATGGATGGTTTTGGGATTATATTGGTGATCTTCTCCATCCTCACGCCATTGAAAATCATCCCCGGGTTCTAGAGAATATTCTGAGCCTCTCTTTTCTTCAAAAGTACGACGGTGCCTCATCAATACTTCTTGAGCAATGATGTCCAGACCGATTCCACCAATTCTTGAGGCAGTCTTTGTAAAATATTGGTCAATAACATTTTTCTCTATCCCAATCGCTTCAAAAATTTGGGCTCCGCGATAACTTTGAATAGTTGAGATCCCCATTTTAGATAATACCTTCACAATCCCATCTGTTGCGGCTTTAATGTATTCATTCACCGATTGATCCATTGAAATATCGCGAAGGTCTCCTCTGTCAATTAAACCTTGTAATGACTCAAAAGCTAAATATGGATTTATCGCTTCCACACCAAATCCAAGTAAACATGCAAAATGATGAACTTCTCTTGCATCGGCAGTTTCAACTATAATACTAACTAGTGAGCGCGTCCCTTTTCTAACCAGATGATGGTGCAAACCCGAAGCTGCTAGTAATGTCGGTATGGCTGCATAGTCGGCATTTACCCCTCGATCAGATAAAACGAGCAGTGTCGCTCCTTGCTCAATGGCCTTGTCAACGTCATTAAAAAGCTTCGATAATCTGTTTGAAAACTCTTGTTCTTTCTGATTAACTGGAAATAAGATAGAGAAAGTTACACTGGGAAAATCTGAGTCATAGAGTTTTTGCAGCTCGCTATTTTTCAATATTGGCGTGTCAATTTGAATTTGTCTGCAGCTTTCAGGTTCTGGTCGAACTAAATCTTTTTCAGGTCCAATTGTCGTTCTTACAGAAGTGATAATTTTTTCTCTAATTGCGTCTATCGGTGGGTTCGTAACTTGTGCAAACATTTGTTTAAAATAGTTGTATAACATCTGTGGTTTTTTTGATAAAACAGCTAGTGGGGAATCATAGCCCATCGAACCAATGGGATCTTTTTTATCTGTAATCATAGGTTTCAGTATTTTATTTAACTCTTCATTCGTATATCCGAAGGCAAGTTGTTGCCTGTTTCGATCGTCTTCTGTAAATCTTTCGGTATGGGTGTTTTCCGGTAAATCGTTTAAATGAACAAGATTTTCTGCTAACCAATGTTTGTAAGGATGTTCGGAAATGATGTGACTTTTAATTTTTTCATCGGATATAATTTTTCCCTTTTCCAAATCCACTAGCAGCATTTTCCCTGGATGAAGCCTTTCTTTGTATTCAATATCCTCAGCAGAGACATCTAGCGCACCTACTTCAGAGCCTAAAATAATCATGCCATCTTTGGTGACATAGTACCTCCCAGGTCTAAGTCCATTTCTGTCCAAACATGCGCCTATTTGTTTTCCATCAGTAAAAACAATCGCTGCCGGACCATCCCAAGGTTCCATTAACGAGCTATGGTATTCATAAAATGCTTTTTTCTCGTCACCCATTCTGTCATCGTTCACCCATGGTTCAGGGATCATCATCATCGCCGTATGGGCGAGTGATCGTCCAGTTAGGTGTAAAAACTCAAAACAATTATCAAACATAGAGGAATCACTTCCGTCTTTATCAATCACTGGAAATAAGTACTTATAATCATCTGGTCGAAACATTTTCGGTTTGCACTGTCCTTCTCTTGCCTGCATCCACTTGACATTTCCTTTAATCGTGTTGAATTCGCCGTTATGTATCGTCATCCTATTCGGGTGTGACCGTTCCCAACTTGGAAATGTATTTGTACTAAACCGCGAATGCACAAGTGCCAGCGCTGATTTGAAATAACGATTGTTTAAATCAATGAAAAAGGAACCGAGTTGTTCTGGAATTAACATGCCTTTATACACGATTGTTCTTGTCGATAAACTACAAATATACACGCCTTTTTGGTGTTCAATATCCGAGGCATTCATCTGTTTTTCCAACCGCTTACGAATCACATATAATATTCGTTCAAATGTATCCTGATCCATTTTTTCATCAGAAGGAGCAATAAACATTTGACGGATAAATGGTTCCGATTTTTTTGCCATATCACCGACGAACGAATCATTTACAGGAACTGTTCGCCAACCTAAAAACACTTGCCCCGCCTCTTCAACGATCGTTCTAATTTGTTTCTGAGTTTGAGCTCTTATTTCAGGATCTTGTGGTAAAAATACCATCCCTACTCCATATCCACCTTCTTCAGGTAAAATAATATTATATTTATCACATTCTCTTTCAAAAAAAACATGAGGAATTTGAGTCAGTATACCTGCCCCATCTCCAGTACTCGTATCCGCTGACTGACCGCCTCTATGCTCTAAATTACATAGAATAGTAATTGCATGCGTAATAATTTCATGTTTTTTCTCCCCATTGATATTAGCTACCATTCCAATTCCACAGGCTTCATGTTCATTTTCTGGATCATATAAACCTTGCTTAGCTGGAAAATTGTGCCTATTCATCCTAAAACCACCCCTGTCCAAACATCATTGTAATTAATGTTTACAAGACAACTTTATTTAATACATTGGAATGCAGGGGACGGTTCTCTGCTTCCAAAATTGTCTGTTACAAAACCTTACGCTATACAACATCTCTTAGATTCCATGGACTATACTAGTAAGCACAAAGAACAAAGGAGGGGTAAAACATGAAAAGTATTGAATTGTCCCTATACACAGATGAGGAACTATACTGGGCTATCCATCAACATGAGCAAAAAAGTAATCAGAAATAATAAATATACTTAAATAATTTAGAGGTGTATATATAAACAAAAAACGATTGCTCCATGGAGCAATCGTTTTTTGTTTAGTCAATTAATAATCCTACCTTAACTCTTAAGAAAGGAAGCAGAGAACCGTCCCTATATAACAATTTGGTTTTTCCCGCTATTTTTTCCTATATACAAGGCTTTATCTGCTGCTTTAATTGTTTCTTCAATATCTGATGAGTCATCTAATTTTGCCAGTCCACCTGTCATAGAAAGGTTTATTTCGCATTTTTCATAGCTAAAGGCACCTTCTAGTTCCATAGCTTCCTTGATGCTATAGGCAATATGTTCTGCAATCTCCTCACGATTGCTGTAAATAAGAAACAAAAACTCTTCCCCACCCCATCGAGCAACAATTCCTTGACCTGTAATCATTTTCTTGAATATTTCTGAACAGAAAATTAATGCGGCATCTCCGCAATCATGACCGTATTTATCATTTATTTCTTTAAAATCATCAATATCCAAACCGGCTCTATTTTCCTTCACGGCATTATTTAAAAAGACATACATGGTTCTTCTATTATAAATACCAGTTAATGGATCTATCATAGCCATGCCTTGTAATTTATGGAGCATAGCGATGTTTGTGCGTTGGTATAATGACGTCGTAAATACCGTAAAAACAAGTAATCCTATGAAATTCAAACTATGAAAAGTTTCAAACACATATAATGGAACAATATCGGTGTTTTTTGCTACTAAATAATAGAGAATAATATATACGATAGTGCTAGAAAATATGATGAAATATTTTATCAAACCTTTAGATACAAAGCTAACAAATAATGGGAATATCAAAATGTAATAATGGAAACCAGCACCCCAACCTATCGTTATTGTCGCTACTATTACAGCTGTTATAGTAGGCAAGAAAATGGCAAGAAAATAAAGTTGGAAATATTGATTCTTAACAAGCGTGAAGTTAATTACTTGTATGGCAATCGTAATGATGAAGATCCAAACTAATATAGGAATATCTAAATATATAAAAGTACAAGCCCAAATTCCATACGCAATGATTACACCTGTAATAATTTTATTAAAATCAAGACTTGCAAGTTTATTGTACTCACGTGTGTCTTTCAATATACTTTTCATAACACCCCTCCTGATCATTTAGAGACATCCTTCAAAACAATTAATAAGTGAATAAGGCACAAAGAGATATCTAATCTGGAAACTTAACTCCAGTTTTTGACCATTCATTTAGTCTACATTTGCACTATACCATTATACCTATAAATAATCCCGAGAAATTTGTCGATTATCAAAACTTTTAAAAACCTGTTGAGTAATTGCCTCAACAGGTAAATTTATACTTTAAGTTTAGAAATCTATGAAATAGGTTTTTTACAACTCTTTCTTTTAATGTAACGCACAAAAAAGAAGCAGAGAACCGTCCCCTACTTCCTTGGACTGTCACAAAAGGATGCTATGTAACCGTCCCCGCTATTTGTATAATAATTCATTTCATATATAATTTCTTCGTTGTTTTTAAATATGACTTTACAGTCTGGGGTCACACGCTCGGTATTCACAAGTGACTCTGTGCTGGTAGTTTCTATTTCATTTACTAGTCGGGTGATGGAATTTCGACCGATGATTGTTGCGACGTGGTTATTATCCACCCATTCATTTACCTCAATATGAGTGAGATCATTTTCATCGAAGTCTATACTATCTTTTTGACACCCTATGAACACAAAAACAAGAAAGAGTAATACACATATGGATGTTATTTTTGCCATTGACTAATCACTCCTTCTTGTATTGAGTTTCACACATTATTGCTATGAAGGAAGGCTATGCTAATCAGAGGAGTTCTCACACTTTACTCTAGTAACCTTCCAATTTTATACGCGTGCAACAAACTAAGTCTTAGGAATTTATTCTAATCCTTCTAAAACAAAATCAGGTATGTCTTCCTTATCAATACCAAAATAATGTTGATATTCATTTTCGTCATTAATAATAACGAAATAATCTTCATCATAGTTACTTTGACCTACAGTTAATAATTCTTCGATTTCACTTGTCTCCGATATTACTAAAGCATCAGGAAATGTATCTGAAATGGAGTTTGAGGAATAAATAACCTCATCAAGTTCCATATGAAAGTCATTTCCTGTTGATGGAACAACAGTAACTGAGTCTATATTTTCAGACAATAATAGGGAATCAGCGTAGTCATTTTCTTTTAGCCAATCTAATGTTCGTTGGTGATCTTTTGTTAACATGACATATCCACCCTCATGCATAACATATTCATCTCTCTGATCTTCTTCACTACGAGCAATATTAAATTGAACATCACCAACACTAACTGCATTTTCTTGCGCAAGCACTTGTGACGGACTTTCGGTAACATCCTTTTCTAGAAGACTGATTAACGTTTGTAATTCCTCAG
Source organism: Salipaludibacillus sp. CF4.18 (assembly GCF_051262595.1). Lineage (NCBI taxonomy): Bacteria > Bacillati > Bacillota > Bacilli > Caryophanales > Bacillaceae > Salipaludibacillus > Salipaludibacillus sp. CF4.18. The sequence continues at coordinate 16,217 of NZ_JBIMEV010000030.1, read as the reverse complement.
GATCTGAAATTCTTTTTTCGTCACCTTGTAAATTACCGTAAACCGAAGCATACGTAACATCTAAATCATTTAGTTGAAAAATTGGATCATAGGCCTGCTTGAATTCAGCATTATTTCTAAGGTCTTCGGTTAGTTCATTACTAGCTGTTTCTCCTAAACTGTATTCTCTTCTTAATGAACTGCCATCTTCCAGCTTATAATCAAACGTAATTGTATTCCAACTATAAAATTCATCATCATGGTCATAGTCTTTCAACTGCTTATGCAACTCCGTAACTTGCTCGATAGATAATTCGTCGGTCAAACGAGGTGCTCCACCTGACTCTTCGTTTCCATAAGAATAAGAACTATAAATTGCAACGGATTCAACAGTTGCAGTAGTAGGAATATTGTTTTCATATACGCCGCTGCCAATGTTTATCGGAATCATTAAAAGGACGATAACAACAATGTATCCCAGAAATCCTTTCCAATACCACGTAAGCCGAATCGCTTTTTGCAAAATCATTTGCAAGATTGTATAGGCAATAAACGCCCCTAGAATGTAGCCGAACATTGTCCAAGCAAATCCGCCCTGCAGAGCTTCCGTAAAATAAACCCCACTTACTAGCATCGTAAAAAAAGTTAGCCCGTAGAGAAAGATTGATCGAACTATTGGATAAACAATGGCTTGATCGGATGCCTCAGATGGTCGTTTCGCATACATCAGGTAAGAGAGAAGAACGAGACTTACCATGATAAATATGTAGATGAAATATTCTAAGATGGAAAAGCTATTGTCATATAAATCGGTTAAGCGAACGAAAAATATCCCTTTTGTTACGAGTGTATCCGTATATGACGTAAGGGCTAATCCCGAAATAAAATATTGAAGATTGAGAAGTGTTAATACAATTAATAATGCAGGCACTGCTATGACAGTATAAGTTAGTGCACCATGGAGGAGCCCATTGCCTACCAGAATACCGATCATCATCGTAACAATGAATATAAATACTAAGATAAACGTGGATAATCCGATCCATGCGAACAGATCAACGAAAGAATAAAAAGGATCTTCGAGGAAAAACCTTAAAATTCCTAACACAATACCTGTTATCAGAATAGGAGACAACAATGCAACGAAACCAGCTAAATACGTATTGGTTAAAAGGGTTTGTCTGGTGAATGGTAAGCTGTGCATAAAATACGTAGCTTCTTTTTTCGTCGAATAATTTAATAACACAATACCTAATAGAACAGGAAAAATAGCAAAAACGATTAATTGAAATGGTAGTGAAAATTCACTTAAGGAGTTTAGCGTGCTGTTTGCAGAATAAAACCATTGATTCGACTCTGGTCCAAAACGAACTTCTTGTACAAAGATACTAATTGGCAACATGACAAGAAGTGCCAATGTGAGTAGGATGCCAAACCAAGTAACAGTGCGTAACTGTAGATTGAATAAGGCTTTATTCCACAATGAGATTTTCGATTTCATAGCCGGCACCTCCTAGTTCATAAATAAATATTTCCTCTAATGTCAATGGAAGCATATTCACCACTGCAGGATTAAGTCGATTTACTTTAGCGAGAATCTCTTCATTCTGTCCTTTAACAATCAAAAATACGACACTGCCTTTTAACTCATAGTGAAGAACATCCAAGTCTTGCTTGAGGCTATCCTCATTTGGCACTTCTTTGAAAGCAAGTTGTAACTTATGAATATCTGTACGTAACTCATCTAAATCTCTCTCAAACAATAAAGACCCCTCATGGAGAACACCAACATAGTCACAAAAATCCTCCATCTCTCGTAAATTATGAGAGGAGACGATTAATGTAAGCTCACGATCTGCAACATCTTGCATAATCAAGTTCTTCATTTGCTGACGAATGACTGGATCAAGTCCATCAAAAGGCTCATCAAGGACTAATACATCTGGCATGGTTGCCAACGTTAGAATAAATGCTGCTTGACGTTGCATTCCTTTTGACATGCGGTTTAATCTCTTCTTTGGATCCATCCGAAAATGCTTCGTGAGTTGCTCATATCTTTTCATGTTCCATCGCTCGTATACGCCTGCATAAAAATCAGCCATGTCTTTCAGAGTTGCTAGATTAAAGAAGTAAGGTTGATCGGAAATAAAAAGAACCGTTTGTTTCGTATCAGGTTGTTCATAGATAGGTTGATCTTCTATTGTTAACTTACCATTATCAGGTTTGTACACACCTGATATGATTTTTAAAAACGTTGATTTACCTGCTCCATTAGAGCCGAGCAATCCATAAATAGATCCTTTTTTTACATGAAGAGTTAAATCTCGAACTGCTTGCAAGTCTTCGAATTTTTTATTCACTGCTTCAGCTTTAATCATTCTCTTTCCCCCTCTTCTCTCTCGCTTCCCTGTATTAGCCAATCGATCAGTTCTTGTTTAGTACCACCCAAAAATAAGAATTCTTTGATTCTCTGTTCAATATCTTGTTTAAGGGAAGCAAGTTTCTTCTTATTCGGACTTTTATCAAGCGGAGAAACAAAACTCCCTTTACCAGGTATCGTATAAATAAAACCTTCATGTTCTAATTCACGGTAAGCCTTCTGAATGGTGTTAGGATTGATCGTTAATTCTTGAGCCAGATTTCTTACGGAAGGTAATTTTTCGTCTTTTTGAAGGACGTCACGAATAATCATCGTCTTTAATTGTTCCATTAGTTGTTCATAAATAGCGACTCGACTTCGTGTATCAAGCTTAAACATCTTCGGACCCCCTTATCTTGAATTAAACTATCTGTATTACCCATTATAATACGGTTGATACAAAATTCAAGTATTATTTTCCAATTGAGGAATATTGAACAAAGAAAAACAGCCGTTCTCAGTTTTGAGAATACGACTGTAAATGTATGTACCTTTCTATTCGCGACTAATTTTAAACCAGTCTCTGATTATTTATTCTCAACCCTTACCAACCACCTCTGATATTTAACTCTGTTTCTCTCATGCCAATCATTACATATAAGATACCTTGCCTGATGAATATAAACGATCTTCGTCCAGTAGCGGTTATACCCTCGTATCTTCCGCTGCTCGGAAGAAGGAACCGTTTCATCGAGTTTCTTCAGCACAGGGTAGTTAATATCAAACACTTCCTTACAATACTCAGTGTCCGTTAACCACTCTACCATCTCATTTGATAACTGCCTGTTTTTAATTAAGCCTATTAATGTAGTGTTTACAAATTCTCCAATATTTATATCATTATTAAATCGATCGGCAGAATACATCACTTCATGATTTATTTTTGTAACAAACTTGTTCGTATCTTTCTTTATCGTTGTGTTTTTCTCCTTAATGGCTTGTAGTGTCTCGTTTTCTTCTATATTTATATTGTTGTTTACTTCCGTGACCCAACCAAAATAAACATCGACACCGTTAAGTAGAACGGGTCCAACAACAGAGTTACGTAAAGGCATTAATTCAAACATCTTTACAAATTCACAGTATTCATCAAAGCCCGATGCTGTTTTGCTAAAAGAATGTATAAGTAAAAGCGTATTTTTTGCCTGGACTCTTTTTGCTTCAATTAGTGCAGATACAGTTTGATGCAATAATTGATACCGTTTATTCAATACATCCTCTTCCTCTAACTTAAGTGTGGTTAGTAACTTGGCTAACTTTTTTCTTTTAGCGCTGCTAGGGTCCGTTCCTCTCCAAAATCCGACTGTTTTCCCAAAAGGTTCCGATACTTTTCCATCTACCATAATTGTAAGCAATTCATCACTGGCTTTTGCTAAAACGTAAAGGTCATTTTGCGAACTAGTCCCGCCACCCGGTAATGGGATCTTATATTCAGGAAATCCAAATAAAAAAGTCGTATCTTTAAAAAGCGGGATACCACTGTCTTGAAAAGCTTCTTGAATACTAAGTGGAAAACCATTAGCCTCTTCCCAACTCAAAGCTAGTTCCTTCGCTGATAAACCAGACTTCCACTGTTTTTCCGGTTCGGATAATTCGTTTTTCCACGATTCGATTCCTTGTGTCTCTGTATAATAACTCCCCACAGATTTCCCTCCCTAGTTTTCAAACATGGTATTCATTTATCTGTCTTTCTATTGAACGGAAAACTTGATTCATGCTTGTTGAGTATAATGCTTATTTCAATAAAACTAGCGATTATCCTGCAAAAATATCTTTATATCCTGTTATTGTTATTTTGGTGTTCGAAAAGTGACAGAGGAAAGGAATACAAAACATATATAAAACTGCTCGTCTATTCTTGAAAGGTCCGACATACATTATTTCTGAGGTGAACAGTATGAGAGAAGTAACACAAGATAAATTGAATATCTTTATTGTCATGTTTTTTATTAGTTTGATCATGAGAATTCAAATTCCTGTTTTCACTCCATATGCAGCAGCTTTCGGAGCATCGAGTATCTTAATTGGTGTTATTATAAGTGTTACTTCACTCAGTAATTTAACCGGAAATTTGATCGCAGGGCCTCTGGTAGATCGTTTTGGTAAGAAATTATTCATCACTCTGCCGTTATTTGCCTCCGGAGGGTTATTTATTGCGCACGGACTCGCAGGAGACTCTATGGATTTGTTAGTATTGCATGGTTTAAACGGTTTTGCTTTAGCATTTTTGATTCCTGCCGCTTTCACCCTGCTCTCGGGGTATGCAAAAAACAGTCGGGAACAAGGGAAAAATATTGCCATTAATGGGATGTTATCAACAATTGCCAGTATTATCGCTCCACTACTCGGTGGGCAAATGGTCGTTTGGATTGGTTACGCAAATACCTACTTTTTTATTGGGACTGCCATGATCATTACCGCAACATATTCTTTCGTTTTTCTAAAAGATAGACAAGTCACATCGGTAATAAAGCATAAACAGGGATCTGCAGGCGGTGGGATTCTATCGACGCCCAACCTACCCATCGTTTATTTAATAGCTTTTGCAGTGATGTATATCCACGGTGTACTTATTTTCGAAATTCCTTATTTAACTGTTGAAAGGGGACTGTCTACTTTTCAAACCGGCCAATTATTCAGCTATATGGCTATTGGGACGTTTATTACACTCTCTTTCTTTTTCATTAATCGGTTTAGCCCGTTTTTGAGGCTTATGACAGGTTTATTCGGAATGTCGATGACACTCTTTGCTTTAATAAGTGATCTCTTCCAGTTACCCGTTCTATTATTTATGATGGGCGTGTTCTTTGGTCTTATTATGCCTGCAATGGCGACCTCCATTACAGAAAATGCGCCTAAAGCAGTTCATGGCCGGGCGTTTGGTTATATGTCAGCCATTTTCTCGTTAGGTATCATTGTTAGTTCCTCGGTTACCGGAATCATTCGTGACACCGTATCACCATATTTTGTTGCTTTTCTAATCGGAATGATTGTTCTAACAATTAGTGGGTATCTTAAGGGGGGTATTTCGCTACAAAAAGTACCTACCTAAAGGGATTCGAGGTAATCTATTCAAAGGAAAACAGCAAAAAAAGCCATACTTTCACAAAGAAAGTATGGCTTGGCTTTTTCAGTATTAAGCTTGAAATGAATTAAATCAAACGAACGGCAATAATACCTTCGATCTCTGTAATATTTGCCTCGATACCAGGAATGATATCTCCGTTTACTTTGTTATCGATGTCGATCATCGTATAGGCATAATCGCCTCGGCTTCTATTTACCATGTCAGCAATGTTTAAGTCATAATTCGATAAAGCGGAGGTAATTTGACCAACCATGTTTGGTACATTTTTATGGAACGCAGTAAAACGACGGTTTCCTGTGTAAGGTAAAGATGCATTCGGAAAATTAACAGCATTTTTTATATTCCCTGTTTCAAGAAAATCCTTGACTTGATGAGACGCCATCACAGCACAATTCTCTTCAGATTCTTTCGTAGAAGCCCCTAGATGAGGGAATGGAACAACGTTTTTCATATTCAAGACTTCTTCACTTGGAAAATCTGTAATAAATTTGCCGACTTTTCCACTTTCAAGCGCAGCAGCCATATCCGATTCATTTACAAGACCGTCACGCGAAAAATTCAAAATAGTAACATCATTTTTCATGATGCTGAATGTTTTTTCATTGAACATCCCTTTCGTGTCGTCCGTTAACGGAACATGTACAGTAATGTAATCGGAGTTAGCAAACAATTCTTCGATCGTCATAGCGCGATGCACTGTACGAGATAAGTTCCAAGCAGTATCAACAGAGATGAACGGGTCAAAGCCGATGACGTCCATGTCTAAATTAAGCGCATCATTTGCAACAAGTGCACCGATTGCTCCTAAACCAATGACACCTAAAGTTTTACCTTTGATTTCTTTACCTACAAATTGTTTCTTGCCGGTCTCAACATGTTTTGAAATTTGGTCTCCTTCGCCTTTTAACGTCCTTGCCCAAGTGGTTCCTTCAAAAAGGTTCCGTGAAGAAGCAATTAAAGATGTTAATACAAGTTCTTTTACTGCGTTGGCATTTGCCCCAGGCGTATTAAAAACAACAATTCCGCGTTCCGTACATTTATCGACGGGAATATTATTTACACCAGCACCGGCACGAGCAATAGCTTTCAGGTTATCCCCAAATTCAAGATCATGCATGTTAAAACTACGCACAGCAATTGCATCAGGATTTTCACTATCATTATCAATCGTATAATTATCTTTATTAAAAATCTTTAAACCTGATTCTGCAATATTGTTTAACGTTTTAATTGTTTTTTTATTGTCTAAAATAACTGAGCTCATTTTATCCGCCTCTTTCTTCTATTGGTATTTAAACTCTGTGGAAATAATTAGTGTGGTCTCCTCATTCAATTACATTCAACTACTAAGCTATCCCCCCTAAAAATAAACAGAAAGAGGTAAAGGATGTACCTGTACATCCCTTACCTCTGCCCAGGCGAACGGCTGCTTTCCAATCGATATGTGCTCCCTCACGGTAATCCGTGTACGCCAGTTACACATAGATTCTTTATTTCCTTTATCGTATCAAATTCTGCCGCAACCTTCAACATATAAAATATTTTAGTTACACTTCCTGACAAGTATTGTTGAATCATTACTAATTCTCTCGATTAAATGATCCCCATATAAGAATAAAGGCGGATCATGCGCTTGCCCGGGAAATATAAAAATTATTATTTATACATTTAAGAGAGTGTAATTCACGAAAATGTACACCATATAAGAGGAAGTGATTTTGAATGAAGGTTTAATGTTAGATATTTTACTAAAAAGGATAACTTACAATGCCAGAAAACTATCCGAGTCATGAGCAAATACAAAGTTTTAATGAACGATTGTTTGAAATGAGATTAGAAAAGTGGTTGAATCATGACTTGTTCTCATTTCAATGGTTTCTACTTTTAGCTGTATTGATAATTCCGTGGATTATCTGGTGGCGGTTTGTTGATACAAATAGAATTGCACCAATATTATTGTATGGAACGTTGATGAGCCTTCTTGTGTTAATGATGGATGATATTGGGGTAGAATTACAATTGTGGTCCTATCCTTATCAACTTTTCAATATCATGCCAAGGCTAATTTCAATCGATCAAGGCATCATCATCGTTGCTCATATGTTTCTGTAACAATACTTCTCTAAATGGAGAAGCTTTATCATAGCAAATTTTATCATGGCGGTTATTTTTACGTTTATTTTCGAACCTATAACTGTTTGGCTCGAGATTTATAACCTCGATAACTGGAGATACATTTACTCTTTCCCCATCTACATTATTAAGGCAGTTGTCATCAAATGGTTAGTCGATGAATTCATTCTAAAAAAAAGCAAGTAGGGACGGTTCTCTGCTTCATTTGTTTCATGGACACATCCATTGGTGACGTTCTATTCACCACTTTCAGTACATTTCTACTGGATTATTTTATATATCAAGTACATCGTTTCGAGTACCTTCTTTTCATCACTAAAAGGTACTCCTTTTTCAACAAACAGTGTTTTCCAAACTGCCAAAACTACAGATCAAATTTAGCTTTTAGAAAATGATATACGCCGTCTTCATCACAATTAAATTCCGTAACCTCATCGACTTTCTCTTTAATTAAATCAGCTGCATTTTTCATCGCAACTGAGTAGCTAGCGTACTCTAACATTGGCAAATCATTGTTACTATCTCCAATAGCGAGAGTGTTCTCTTCAGATAACCCAAAATGCTGTAACATCTGCTTCATTCCTGTTGCCTTGTTTACGTTCGCAACCATTACCTCAACATTATGTATAGAAGAAATGGAAGTCGTAAAATTCATTTCTTTTTTCAGCTGGTCAAGCTCATCTTTCCAATGATCGATATGCTCTGTAGATCGGGCAAAAAAATAAAACTTCGAAAACGCACTCCCCTCAATGTTTTCCTTCCAATCAATTTCTTCTTTGACTGCTTGTTTTCGGGAAAGCCACTCATTTATTCCAACACTTTCTGGCTTAGGATCTTTCACTTCATCTTCTACATATACTTTATCTTGCTTCAATGTAATGCGAGGTCTTCCATAAGGGAAGAGTTCATAATAGACGTTGTTTGTTCTAGCTTTTTCAATGATTCTCTCCACCAATTCCAGCGAAAGTGAATGCTCATATACTGCTTCATCCCCAACATAACCTGCCATGCCATTTGAGGTAATTAAACCATCGACTTGAAAACCAGGAGGCACTACTCCTGAAATTTCACCTGCTGACCTTCCTGTTGCGATAAAAACAAATATACCTCGGTTTCGTAACTCATCAATAATTTCTTTTGTATGAATGCTTACCTTATTAAAATGATTTAATACTGTTCCGTCCATGTCTAAGAAAATTGCCTTAGGATTTAATACCACGCTGATTCCCCCTAATTTTATAAAACGAATGTCTTTGGTAAGTATACACTGATCACTGCTTAAAATAAAAATTTTGTCGGTTTTCAACTTTTAAATGATGTTTTCTCTTTTAAAGAAAGTCGTTAAACAGTTTTGCTCCTGCATCATAGGACATTTCTTTCGTAGTAAAGTTAAAGATACCAATCAATAATCCAAATGATTCTAGAGAAGGATAATCGGAGCCTGGGAGAGGCAGTTTATAATCATTATCTAAGAACATACACCAAATATCCTCATTTAAAACTTTCAGGCAAATTGCCTCGATGTCTTTTGAGTTAGCATAATAGCCTACATGAAGATGATATCGTTGATCAAACAGCAATAATTTCACCACTCTCTTTTAAACAGATGTTTAATTTTTTTAGTTGAAAATAGCGATTAAATGTTTAATGAGTGTAAATATGATTGGATGTCTTTTTTACTTTTCAACGTAATAACCCTATTTTCAGAATCTATTTCTTTGAAAGCTTGTAATTTGGATTTCATCATTTTTTTACGTGGATAGTAAGTAGTGCAGATGAATTTAAGAAATTGGTAATCTAGTTTTTCCTTACAGCCTTCGCCCATGTCCGGCCGCGTTTTACCAATATTAGTCAACCACCGTTTGAAAACTCGGTATAAACAAATAATTAGTGGGAGTTCTAAATAAATAATTGTATCTGCTTTTGCTATTCGAATACTATATGTACTATTATAATTACCTTCCATGATCCAACTATCCAGCAAAACAATCTCCTGCTGTCGAGCAGAAAATTCTTCCAACGAAGCTTCTATCCAATTTGGTTTCCAGTATATAGTGTCCAGATGATAAACTTGTATATTTAGAGATTGCGCTAACTTTCGTGCAAACATAGACTTCCCCACACCAGCTGAAACACCCATCACCATAATGCGATTCATTCTGCAAACATCCCCTAACAAATGATTTATTGGTGAGTATTTTTTACATGAAAAGTAATGCTTGTTGAAGATCTGAATGATTGATATCAGACTCGTCAATTTCAGCAAAAAAGAATACTGAAAAAGTCCACATCGACTTTTCAGTATTCTTCATTGAGGGACAACCTTTTTCAGCAGTTAACTTTTAAGATCGTTGAATCTTAGAACTAGCATAGTTGTTGACCATTTTCTTCAAATTTATATGTGAATCTCTTATTTTAATCGTTTCCTCGATGATTTGGCGAAAACCTTCCAATTCTTTGTCAGAAGCGTTTAATAGCGGCTTAGAGATATTTTCGGCGATTTCTTGCAAGGTAACATTTTGATTCAAAGACAACGACCACCTTTCTAATTTGTTGGACGTGTTATCATTTGTCCTCCATTAAATATTCCTCCCAAGAGCCCTTATCTCCTGCATACAAATTAAAAAAGTCCGTAGGGACGGTTCTGTGCTTCATTCGACAGATGGGCATTCTACTCTTTACAAGGCTATTAATCCATTATTTCATTGAAAAATAGTCGGAATGTCTTATAAACCATCCTGTCCCTTAAGTTCTTATACACTAAAAACTTATCGGAAGCAGAGAACCAACAAGTCCCTTTAATTCACCTAAAAAGAAGCAGAGAACCGTCCCCTTGTTTCTTCTGGTAGGGTTTGTTGGATGTCGTTTTTGTAGGCTTCTTTTTGTGTTTTGTTCATCCAAATGTGAAGCGTCCCTTTATCTGTGCTCGTTCGAATTAGTCGACCAATCCCTTGTCTTAAACGAAGGATCATGTAAGGCATGTCTACTTCCTCAACAGGATTGTTTGCATGTTTACGTTTTGCTTGAAATACCGGATCATGTGGTGGAAATGGCAAGGATGCGATGATCACTTGCGATAATGATTCCCCTGGTACATCTAACCCTTCCCACAAGTTGTACGAACATAGCACAGAAGAATGATCGTCCTGAAACTTTTTAACCAATTCACTAATTTCACGGTCGCCCTCGTAAAAAATAGAGAAATCCCAAGTGTTTTGATCGGACCACTCACGGAATTGAGTCATTTCTTCCTTCGAAGAGAATAAAACTAATGATTTTCCATTGCTCTCTAGTAGTTCATTTCTTATTTCGTGCCACTTCTCTTCTTCCGTTTCTTGAACATGACCAAATACACGCATTTGTTGCTCATAATCAAATGGAGATTTAACAGTAAAGGAATCATAGCGTTCAATGCCTAAACTATCAGCAATATAACTAAAATCTCCAGCTTGCGACATCGTTGCTGATGAAAAGATAAAAGGAATCGACTGAGAAAAGACTTCTTTTTTCAAGACATCCTCAACTAGTCGAGGCATAATCACAAATGAACTCTCTAATTCCGTTTCTTCCAGCCAAAATACTCCTTGATTTCCTTCTAATAGTACTGCTAATCCGTAAGAGAAAAATTCTAAATATTCTTCAATTATTTTCACATGGTAATCTTCAATGGTAAACATGTCACCATCAAAAACTAGCTGCTCTAATAATGATTGTACTTTTTCATTTATTTTTGTCGCAAGTTCCATCATTATTTTTGATCTGGGAACTTCTTTTCTGTTAGAACCCTCAACAAATGTGGCCGTCTCTTTTAATAAATCAAACCACTCATCGTGGAGAGCTAAGATATCTTCGATTAACAGTAATGATTCTTCTCGTACATCTTGACTCATGTATTCGGTTAGAATAGTAGCTAATGTTTGTGAATCAAACCGATACGTTAAAGCCTTTTGTGAAGCAAACTCCAATAAATGACCTTCATCAAAAACCACACAGCTCGCCTCAGGCAACAATGGCATTTGTCCTTCACGCTTCCGAGAATCCTTCGTCCAAACATGTTCCATATAAAAATCATGAGAACAGATGATTAAATCTTCGGCATGCCGATAATAATCTCGGTTTAGCGTCTGACCACAACGATGACGCCAATCACAGGTGGAACACTGTTGAATCGGATCCCAAGAAATTTTTTCCCATGCATCATTTGGTACCCATGGATATTCTTTTCGATCACCGTACCGCTCAAATGTTTGCATGGAAGAACCTTGCTCATAGACGAAATCAGGAATCTCATCATGAACACGCAGGATGTCCTCATCGTCAGTTTTATGGGCAAGTGGATCTAATTTTTTCATACATACATACTGTTCACGTGCTTTTGCCAATCGCACGTCAATGGATATACCAAGGGCTTTTTCGAGCTTTTCGATATCTCCCTTTTCTTTCACAAGCTGCTCGATTAACGTTTCATCAGCACAGGAGATGATAGCCGGTTTTCGTTTATACCGCGCGTAACAAATAGCATATAAAAGATATACAAATGTTTTCCCTGTACCAACGCCTGCTTCAGCAAAGATTGTTGATGAATTTTTAAATGCTTGTTCAATCTGAAATGCCATATAGATTTGCTCATCTCGAAGTTCATACCCTTGCTCCGGTAACGTGTCGTAAAACACATCACCTACAAAATCCCCAAGACGATCAAAGAAGTTTTCTGTTTTTGAAATTGTAAACGGAAGTGATTTTGCCATTAAAAATATAGCCCCTTTTTTGTTAGTGGAACGATTCTTATGTTTCTCACTAAGAAAGTAATTTATCATGCCAGCCATCTGATTAGAAAAACTGCAATGTAGTCTATTTTTCGTACACGTAAAGGTTTGAAACTAACTTTTGTAAGCATGAAATTAGCGAAATTTCTATTACTTTATTCATTGCTATCTTCTATAATGAAGTTAAAGGTAGCTGCAAAATTATAAGTTATCTTTATTAAAAAAGCAAGTTTGAGACATCTAAGAAAATACATTTATCTTGCAAAACCGATATATAATTGACAAGGTATGACCGAAACAACATAAGAGAACCCTTTTCTTCTCTCTTCAAAAAGGGTGCTGAAAAAGAAAAACTTTTTCAGCACCCTTATAAACTCCTATTGCACCTGTATTGGAAACGAAATTCTAAATGTCGCTCCCTTTCCAGGCAGTAATTCTATCGTTCCGTGATGATTTTTTACGATCCGTTGGACAATGGTTAAACCTAGCCCAGTACCTGTTTCTTTTGTTGTATGAAATGGCTCAAATAGATCCTCCCTATATTCGGGTGGAATACCAGGCCCAGAATCTTCAATATAAAGCTGATAATAATTACCTGACACTTTAGAATAAATATGAACAGTTCCTTTTTCACCAATTGCATCAAAACTATTTCGAAGCAAGTTATATAATACCTGTGTTATCTGTTTTGCATCTAAAGGTAGGGGTACCTTGATAAGATCAACATGAATGTAAACTTGTTGATCCGTCATTGCGTAGTCATACAAAGGGAGAATGTCACTAACAATGTCTTCCAAGTAAACTTTCTCTAATGTTGGGGTTACAGGCTTTGCAACTAGTAACATATCCCCGACAATAGAATCAATTCGTTTAATCTCCTTTAACAGTAAAGGAATTTGAAATTTGTGATTGTCTTTATCGCCTAAAGATTCTTCCACGAGTGTCAAAAACCCTTTTATGACAGTCAAGGGATTTCGTATTTCATGAGCTGCCCCTGCGGCAGATTGACCTAAGACTGCAAGACTTTCACTTTTATCTATCCGCTTTTCAAGGTTTTCTGTATCGGTAACATCTAAGAAATAAATAATTCTTCCTATCAGTTGATCGTATTGATCAATAAGTTCCGTTTGGGACATTAATAAAAGATAGTTCTTATCTCCGGAAGCATAATGAGTTTTCACCTGGTTGTATTTCTTTTTTAAGGAAACATTTCTCCAAAAACTTCTGTTCTTTTTGTTAAGAATTTCTGAGTTGTCGACTAAATATTCCTTTACTTCCGATGCATCTCTGTTCAATAGCTTTTCTGCAGATAGATTTAAATCCACCGTCGTGTCTTCGTCTTCGATTGTAATAATACCTACAGGCAGTGAGTTAAGTATTTGTTCACGGTACATTTTGTCTTTAGATATTTCTTCATACAAGTGGTAATTTTTTCTAAAGATAATCGATAACAAAACAATAATAAACGTGAATATAAGGACACCAAAAATAGGATTCTCTAATGTTAAAATAATCATTAAAATGTATGAAGAGGCCATTGTAACAAAATAATTAGAGTATGTTTCTTTTATAAAACTTTTAAACAGGACCTTAAGTGGATCTGAATTAGACAAATGAAAATAAATTGTCATTAAAATTAAATTAACAAGATAATACGTTAAAAGAGCCAATACAAAGGAATAATAGGTTAGTGATTCAATGGTCCCACCAACATCCCCATTTAAAAAAATGAATACAAAGTATGTAGTACTTATCATAATAGAATAAATGGAAAGGTTGGCAGCATGCTTCCACCATATAATTTCACTGCGAAAAATCGCAAAAATTACATTACTTATAAGCAATAATAGTAATGTCTCTTCTAATCCTAAGAGAAAAAGAGAGGCAATATAAAAAGCAGTGTCTAATGATAGACTACTTCCTCTTGGCCATTTTGGAATAAAAAAGTAGCTTGATAAAACAACAGCTCCAACCAAAGATAAAAATAATATCCAATCGCCAGGCATCATAGAATAATTAAAGTTCGTGTAAAATATACTGAATCCGCATATATGAAGACCAAGCATAAATATTGTTCTTTTTTTATTAAATAAAAGACTATCCGTCATCCTCAATCACTCACTTGTTTTTTTATAGAAAATTTATTCTTATATAGTACTTTCAGTCTAGAGTATATACTATATTAAAATGAAGTAAAAAAATAGTATTTTTTATGATTTCAGGGACGGTTCTCTGCTTCGTTTTTAAGTAATAAGGTTATAGATAGTATAAAAGAGCAAAAGAAAATACGCTTGGATAATATATCCGAGCGTATTAGAGTGAAAAGTTTTATAAAAAATATCTTTACTATAGAACGTGACCACTGTTTCCTGTATTCTCTTTGAATGAAGCAGAGAACCGTCCCTTGCTTCCCCTATCAACCTGTGAAAAGCTGAGTCCATGCGTTTTTATAGTATCCTACACCAATATGCGTGAAGCTAGTGCTTAAAATATTTTTCCTATGACCAGCCGAATTCATCCAGGCATTTACAACTGCTTCTGGAGTGCGTTGTCCTTTGGCTATGTTTTCGCCAGCGGTTCGGTATTGAACGCCATATGCATCTAGCATTTCAAAAGGAGAACCATGAGTTGGGCTCGTATGACTAAAATAGTTGTTGTTAATCATGTCTCTAGACTTTGCTTCTGCAACGTTTTGTAATTCAGTTCTTATGGATAGTGGCTTCAATCCACGGTTTTCTCGTTCTACATTCACAAGTCTAACAACCTCGTATTCATATGTAGCATCTGCTGATTGTGTTTGGTTATTTTTATCCTCTATTAGGCGAATAACCGATCCTACTTGCATGTTACGCGCATCAACGTTAGGATTAATCCGTTGAAGTTCACGATAATCTACACCGTACCGAAGTCCAATATAATAAAAGCTATCACCTTTGCTTACTTTGTAAGCTTCAAATGGTGGTTCGTCAAAGTATTCATATGCACTTGCCGAACCCGTATAAATCCCTAGCGCTACTGTTACCGATAAAACGGCACTAATATATTTGTTGTATTTTTTCACGTTCTTCATCCCCTCGTTTAACTTAATTTATTTATAAGATTACGATATCGTAAGAGGCATGAGATAGTAACCCTCCAAATTATTCCACCACAATTAGAGTGACGATTCTCTGCTTCTTAATTAGGAAGCAGAGAATCGTCCCCCCGATTTATTCAAACATGAGAAGGGAGAGAAATCTTATGATTATTCGACAAGCGAAAGTGAATGACTGGAAAGGAATAGCTCGTGTTCATGTTGATTGTGTGCACTCGTCATATAAGAATATTTTACCACCCGCTACTTTAGATAAGTTTACGTATAACACTAGAGAGCAACGATGGAAAAAAGATCTTCCGTCCTCGACAACTGGAGGAGCGATGACCTATGTTGTGGAAGACAGTAATGGAACAATAGTTGGGTTTTCTCTAGCTGGTACTATGAGGGATGCTCGATTAAGAATAAAATATACTGGAGAGATATATGGGGTGTATGTGCATCCTGATGTTCAAGGAAAAGGATATGGCAAAAAACTTTTTGAATGTGCTGTACAACATCTTTCTTCTGTTCACTTCTCAACCATTGCTTTATGGACCTTTAAGGATCTCGATTCAGGTACTTTCTTCAAACATCTTGACGGCGAGCAGGTGTATGAAAAATCAACTACCATCGGAGGAGAAAAATTGGAAGAGATCGCCTATGGTTGGGATAATTTAAAGCCTTTTTCCGTATTGACAGAGGATTTAAATTAAAAAAAGGTAAAACAAAGGGACGGTTCTCTGCTTCATAACATAG
>NZ_JBIMEV010000029.1:0-54939 GCF_051262595.1 Salipaludibacillus sp. CF4.18 | reverse complement strand
GAGTACCATAATTTTGAATTACTTCAAAATCTAGTGGCTTTTATTCGGCCAGGGCTCACAAAAAATTTTTGAAAATTTATTAAAGCAGTTCGGAACCCCGGCATAATAACTTTTCCTGAGGGAGTCGCAACCTTCGCTACTTCGAGTTGTTTTTTCAAAAAAATAGCCTGTTAAGTGCAATGGCTACACACACTGCTCGCCTGTACTGAGAAAACCACTCGGACCAGGCTTAAAACAATGCAGCGGCTTCGCTCATCCTCTATAAAAAATTGTTGTTTGGAAGAATCCGCGAGACCCCGCAGAGCGTTCGTTTGCTCGAGGAGGCTTGCGGATCATCCACGGAAAGCGAGCGGTAATTCTTCCAAACAATCTTCCTTGACAAAAAAGAACCAAAATAGAGAAAAAGACACAAAGTTTTTTTAAGACTGCAAAACGAAGAATAGCTACTGTGCATATCTTCGTGCGACTTCTTTTACGATGGTATGATCCTCAGCTAATCCGGATATGGAACTAAATGCTTTTTGAATACCACTATCGTTAAGTTTCTTTTGTAACTCTTCTGCCTCATTGTCTTGAGGATAATCAAACTTTAATGCAGCAACGATTACATCGTATAAGGCATCTATTTCGATACCTTTGTCTAACAACTGCACAGCTGGACTAACAAGACGTTCATTATGGCCGAGTTTTTTGATTGGCTGCCTAGCAACCCTTGTTACTTCATCTACAATAAATGGATTTAGGAACCTTTGAAGAATCTTTTCAATATAACGTTCATGATCTTCACTATCAAAGGTATGCTTCTCGCAAATTAACCTTCCCGTCTCTTCAAGAACAGACCTGACTTGTCGTTTGATTGCTTCGTCCTCTAACACTTCCTGGATTGTCTTTTTATTATCTAAGTAGCCAAAATATGCGGTTGCCGCATGACCAGTGTTTACCGTGAACAACTTCCGTTCAATATAAGCTTCCAAGTCATCAACGAAATGAATGTCAGTTACAGGAGGAAGGTCACCCTTCAGATTTTTACGTTCGACGACCCATTCAAAAAACGGTTCTACTAACACATCCAAGAGATTTGTTTGGTTTTGGATGGGAACGATCCGATCAACAGCCGCGTTTGGAAAACCAACAATTTTCGAAACGTGGTCCCAGTCCTCCGAGGAGAGGTGTTTTTCGACTTCTGCTTTTAATAGATCCGTTCCACCCAAAGCATTTTCACAAGCGACGACATTTAAGGGGGGGTGTGAAGTAGACCTGGAAACTAACCCCTTTGCTAAAGTGGCCGCGATATGGGGAAGAATATGTGCACCTACCGCAGTAGTCACTAAATCCGCAGAAGCAATAGCTTCGATAACATGGGATTCGTCTTTTTGTGAATGCAGCCCTTGAACGTTCGTAATTTCAAAGGAACGTTTGTCTTCTTCCGCATAGTGTACATGATAAGAATTCATCTCGTTTAAGGCATCAATGACTTCGTGATTCACATCCACAAAAGTAATACTGTAACCTGCATCAGCTAGGATTTTACCAATAAAACCGCGTCCGATGTTTCCGGCGCCAAAGTGTAAGGCCTTCATTTATTCCACCTCGCTAAATAAAGCTAGCAATTCATCTTCTGAAGCAGCGTTGACAATTTTTTCGACATTCTCCATTTCAGAGCATAGGATCGCAATCTGAGAAAGAATCTCAAGGTGTTCGTTATTTTTGCCGGCAATACCAAAGACAACTTTCACTTCATTCCCGTTTCCAAAATCAATGGCTTCAGGAATTTGGAGGATAGATATTCCAGAGGCTAGAACACTCTCTTTGGCATCCTCAGTCCCATGAGGAATAGCGATTAGATTCCCCATATAGGTGGAAGTAATCTCTTCTCGTTCAAACATTTTGTCTACATAGGAAGGGTCTACATATCCACCATCCACTAAAAGTTGGCCGGCTTTTTTAATAGCCTCTTCTTTAGACGATACCTTTGCATTAAGGATTACATTTTCTTTTGCTAAAACTTGTTTAGTCATATTTTAACTCTCCTTCTTTAAATGATTTTGATAAAAAACGATCATTTTACGACTTATATGATTGGAGATTTCTTTTTCAGTTCCGGATTCAAACAAAGCCGTACTTTCCTCACTGTCGATGATCATACTACTGATTGAGCTTAGTACTTCTGTTTCTTCTTCCGACATGTCAGTTGGACCAAGCATTAATAAGATTCTTGTCATCTCTATCGTCTCCCCATCCATTGAGTTAACTCTAGAAGAATTCGTTAAATCATTGATAATAAATACTGGTTTTTCGACGTGATCACTTCGTGCATGAAAGAGTGCCATCACGGTGTTTGGGATACCAAGACCCGACATTTCTTCTCGAACTTTCAGATGATCAACAACTTCCTCTGAGTTTGTTACTATCCCTTGCTCTTTTAGGTGCTGCACAACATCAAATATCGATTTCCACACATCTTTTTTATGGTTATTTACATAAATTTTAAAGTGATGAAGCAAGTCGATCGTAACCGGAAGACTACGGTGCATTTGTGTCAACATTGTGGTTGCTTCTGCGGTATTAATCATATCTGTGCCTTTTTCATTGGTTATCTTTCTGCTCATATGTTCATTTACTGATGACAGGTGTTCTTTCCTTTCAATGTAATCTTCAATTTTTCGAACATCCTCATCCGTCAAAAATGGATTCACTTGCACATAATCGATTGAATGATCGACTAGTGGAATGGTTGATATCACCAAATCGAGCTCTTCAGAATTTTTCTGATCTAATTCAAACATCGATATATTTTTCACATCAATAATGTTTGGAAACTCATTTTGCAATCTACTCGCGATCATTTTTGAAGACCCAATACCACTGGAGCAAATAACGAGTGCTTTATGTCTGCGTCTATTGTCATCTCTTTCAATGGCTGAGCCGAAGTGCAGGACAAGAAATCCAATTTCTTCGTCTGGGATAGAAAGGTGAGGTAAAACGTCATTAAATGCTTGTTTTACTTTATCAAATAGCTTCGGATAGTTATGCTGTATTTTATCTTGAAGAGGATTATGAATATGCATCCCTTGTTTTAACCGGTAAAGTGCGGGATCCAAATGTGCCAACAACCCTTGATAAAGTGAATTGTCATTTGCTAGATCAACGTCATAACCTTTGCAAACATGAGTCATTAACTGCTTGGCAATCATGGCTGTATCAAGATTGTCTTCATTAAAGGAAATGTGTTGATCATGGCGGAACTTAGCTCCCCTAAGATGCATCGTAATATAGCCAACTTCGGCTTCAGGTATATGAAGTCCAAACTTCATTTCCAATTCTGTCGCAAGATCGTTTGCCAGGGTGTACTCCTTTTTTTCTTTTAAATGACTCGAAAGCTCCTTGTTTATTGTAATTCTTTCGCCTTTTGTAATACGCTCTATTGCTAATGCGAGGTGAACAACCAAGGCGATATAGGCAGAATCAGCAATTTTATAAGGAAGGGATTGGTTAATCTTTTTTACAGCTTCCTCGACAACCTTAAGTTTATCAACATTAATAAAACCAAGTAGCTGCCCGGCTATTGATTGGGAAACGTCAGCATCATTGCTTGGAATTCGTCGCCTAATATATTGTAAAATATCTGATTCATTAAAGTTTTCCGCTAGTATTCTGCTGATTGCACGTCTTTTTGCAGACTCTGTTCCAGTAATTTGAATGCCTAGTCCTCGTCGTTTTTCGGTGGTAACACCGTGTGTTAACAACCAGGCATCCACTTTTTCCAAGTCACTGCTGACGGTTGCAACGGTCACATTCAAGTCAGTTGCTAAAGAATGAAGTTTGAGGGGTTCCAAGGATTCTAATAATTTACAGGCGATCAGTACTTGTCTTTGTTCGGGTAAAAAATCAAAGTAGTTAGCATCTTGTAAATCCTGGTTAAATTGATCGACTTGTTCCTTAGTCCCTTTTAATATAACTCCCTTTCCAGCCTTTTTTTCTAATACAAGTTCGTAAGGCTGAAGAAGGGAGGTAAATGTATTTAAATCTCGATGAATGGTTCTTTCACTAACATGGAGAGAGTTAGCTATCTCTCGGACAGTAACTCCCTCTCGTTGCTGGATGAGAAGCTCTAGAATTAGTCGGTCTCTCGCAGAAACATACATGTTTTATCACTCCGATACAGTCGTTTGACTGCGTTACTTTAGCTTTTCCACAAGGTTATCATACTCGGGACTACTTAAGAAATTTTCAACCGAAATGTGTTCTGCATCCGGGCGTTTTTCTTTTGCACGTGGCGTTAGATCCTTGTGTGTAATGACAACATCAGCATCTTCCGGTATGTTACTAATCGACGTGTTGGAAACATCAACCCCAAGATCGGCTTTCTTTACTTTGTTCTTTAAAATAGAAGCTCCCATTGCACTTGATCCCATTCCGGCATCGCAGGCAAAGATAATTTTGTTTACTTCTTTGTAATTAAACTCTTTTTCCGATTTCTCAGTTGATGCTCCAAGGGAAGAAGAGACACTGCTTTTCTTTCCTTTCATTTCTTCCATCTTTAAGGTTGCTTCTGTGATATCGTCTTCACCTTTGTCTTTACTAGCTTTCAAGATAACAGCCGCAACTACAAAGGAAACGATGGTTGCAACAAGGACTCCTGAGAATACGGGGATGTAATATCCAGGCTGTGTTAAGAGCGCGTAGGCGATAATACTACCTGGTGACGGACTTGCAGGTAATCCAGCTCCAAGCAAGTTGAAGGTGAAAATACCACTCATACCACCAGCGATAGCTGCAAGTATTAACGCTGGTTTCATTAGAATATATGGGAAGTAGATTTCATGAATCCCACCAAAGAAATGGATGATTACAGCACCTGGTGCAGAAAGCTTTGCCATCCCTTTGCCAAAGAAAGAGAAAGCTAGTAATATTCCCAGACCGGGACCTGGATTTGTTTCTAATAGGAAAAGAATCGATCTCCCTACATCTGAAGCTTGCTCTAAACCCAGTGGTGTTAGTACACCGTGGTTAATCGCATTGTTTAGAAATAACACTTTTGCTGGTTCAATGAGAATACTTGCAAGTGGTAATAGGCCAGCATCTACTATAACTTCTACCCCTGCTCCCATTGCTTGACTAAATGCCGATACAATAGGACCGACACCTAATAATCCAAAGATAGCTAACGCGCCACCGAATATACCGGAAGTGAAGTTATTAATGAGCATTTCAAATCCGGGCTTAATTTTACCTTCAACTAGTTTATCTAGTTGCTTGATGACAAGACCACCAAGAGGTCCCATGATCATCGCACCGATGAACATCGGTATATCTGCGCCTACGATGACACCCATCGTAGCTGTGGCACCGACGACTCCACCACGTACTCCGTGAACGAGTTTACCACCAGTAAAACCAATTAATAGAGGTAAAAGATAAAGGATCATAGGATCAACGAGTTGAACAAGCGTTTCATTTGGGAAATAGCCATCTGGAATAAAAAGTGCAGTAATAAGTCCCCAAGCGATGAAAGCCCCAATATTCGGCATGATCATGCTACTTAAAAAGTTACCGAAATGTTGAACTTTTGTACGAATCGTACTTTTTTCTTGTGCCATTGTTTGTTCCTCCTTTTAAATTATCTGAGATTGTTTATCTCTGTACTTCTATAGTAAAGCGCTACCAACATATAAACAATCTAATGTACAGCTAATTTCGTCACAGGTATTGTTGACATCATTTCATATAACGTCAGACAAGATTCTATTTAGAGGTTGTTGTTTGTTATCGAACATAGAGAGCGGATCCACTCTAGGCGGAATGCAAAAACAACATAGATATTCAAAGAAGATAAGTTTTCAATAAACTGATCGTACTTTTTCTTAATTTATATCGTTCATATATTTGAATGGATCAAATGAGAAAGTTGAAGCATAGTATATAGAAGCATCGAGTTATTTTTGAGTTAAGAAATTACCAAGGGGTTCGCGTGTTTTTCTCTCGATGCTTCTGGGTATATAAAAGAATTGACCGAATTTCCCAACTTGTAGTATGATTAGACGTATTCAAGGGAAAAAAGGAGGCCAGAAGGGTCAATTGGTGACGAAATATTATAGCGCCTGGACTACGGTATGAACGGAAAATTATCGTAGTTGACGAGGAGGAGGATTATCGAAAGTTTCGGCGGATACCTCCCGGTTGCCACATCACAACCGAAAACTGAGGCCTAAAACGAAGAGGCGACTCATCGAACAAAAGCCAAAGTAATAGATGATTTAAAAACAAATAAAACGTAGAACAAACAAATATAAATGAAGAGTGGGGCAAGATGCCCCTAAAGCATTTCTTGTCCCACTATGGGAGGAAATGATTGTTATGTGTGGAATTGTCGGATATGTAGGAACAAAAGATGCAAAGGAAATTTTATTGCGGGGATTAGAAAAATTAGAATATCGAGGTTATGACTCTGCGGGTATTGCGATCGCTAACGAAACAGGAGTCCACGTCTATAAAGAAAAAGGGCGTATTGCAAATCTTCGTGAAGCCGTTGATGAAACAGAAGCAGGATTCACTGGAATTGGGCACACGCGTTGGGCAACTCATGGCGTTCCAAGCAAATTAAATGCTCACCCTCATCAGAGCTCAAGCTCTCGATATACAATTGTTCATAACGGAGTCATCGAAAATTACGAACAGTTACGAAGAGAACACTTGGTAGGCGTAGAGATGGTCAGTGATACGGACACAGAGATCATCGTTCAGCTTGTAGAGAAGTTTGCTTCTGAAAGTAAAACAACAGAAGAAGCTTTTCGTAAATCATTAAGCGTCTTAAAAGGCTCTTACGCAACGGCTTTGTTAGACAACCAAGATCCAAATACTATTTATGTAGGAAAAAATAAAAGTCCGCTCCTTGTCGGACTAAGTGATAATGTCAATGTTGTGGCAAGTGATGCTATGGCGATGCTTCAAGTGACTAACGAGTTTGTGGAATTATACGACGAAGAGATTGTTGTGGTTACACAAGAAAAGGCAACAATCAAAACGTTAGACGGGCAAGAGGTATCTCGTGCTTCTTATGTGGCTGAGCTAGATTCATCAGACATAGAAAAAGGTACGTATCCTCACTTTATGCTTAAGGAAATTGATGAGCAACCATTTGTTATTCGAAACATTATCACGAAATACAAGGACGACAATGAAAGCATTAAATTAGACGAGAACATTCGACAAGCAATGGCAGCAGCTGACCGTATTTACATTATTGCAGCAGGTACCAGCTACCACGCAGGTCTCGTTGGAAAAGAATTTATCGAGAAGATCTCGGGAATCCCAACGGAAACGCACATTGCAAGTGAATTTCTCTATAATATGCCCTTACTAAGTAAAAAGCCACTCTTTATTTTTATATCACAAAGCGGAGAGACTGCGGATTCTCGCGGAGTACTCGTGAATGTTAAAAAATTAGGATTACCATCTTTAACGATTACAAATGTACCTGGATCAACGTTATCTCGTGAGTCTGATTTTACGCTTCATACGTTTGCCGGTCCTGAAATAGCAGTTGCGTCAACAAAAGCCTATACTGCCCAAATGGCTGTATTGGCAATACTTGCTGTGGACAGCGCGATTGCCCGAGGTGTGAAAATGGATTTTGATCCATTGCAAGAATTAGCAATCGTTGCAAATGCGATGGATATCTTCACGAATCAAAAAGACACTCTCGAGCAAATTGCACGAGACTACTTGAGTCTATCAAGGAATTGCTTCTTTATTGGACGTTCAATGGATTTCCACGTTTGTATGGAAGGATCACTTAAGTTAAAAGAGATCTCCTACATTCAGGCAGAAGGATTTGCCGGTGGGGAACTAAAGCACGGAACAATTGCATTAATTGAGGAAGGTACACCAGTTATTGGTCTTGCGACGCAAGAAAACGTACACTTAAACATTCGTGGAAACATGAAGGAAGTAGTGGCTCGTGGTGCGAACCCATGCATGATCAGCATGGAAGGATTCGCAGAAGAAGACGATAAAATCGTTATGCCAAAGGTTCACAAATACCTCACTCCACTAGTGAGTGTAATTCCACTCCAGCTTATCGCTTACTATGCAGCTCTTCACAGAGGCTGCGACGTAGATAAGCCAAGAAATTTGGCTAAAAGTGTGACTGTTGAGTAGGGTAATGAAAGAATCATAAATTTTTTGTTGTTTGACAAAAAGGTCCTATCCTAAGTAAAAGCACGTTATCCTAATATGGGTAACGTGCTTTTTATCGCTATTTCTATTTTATAGTTGTGTGTTTTAAAATAATCTTATCGGGAATAAAAAAGAATAGTATCATTATAATGGAAAAGGTATTCTATGAGATGGATAAATAGATTCCATAATATTAAATTTACATGTAGTTTGTCTATCTATTACGAAAACGATATTCATAATATATGAGGAGGAAATGCAAATGAAACCTTTATTCAAAATATTTCACGACGATGAAAAATTAAGCGAATCGATTGGAAAACTTAGAAAAGATGGTGTTCGTGATGAAGATATTTATGTTCTTTCCCATGACAACGACCATGAACAAAGAAGTAGAAAAAACACTGATGCAAACAAGATCGGGGTTAGTGAATTAGGAGTAGGAACAACATTAAAAAATGTCTTTCGTTCCAAAGGAGACAAGCTTAATACTAAAATGAAAGAAATGGGATTTGATACAGAGAAAGCAGAAGATTTAGAAGAAGAACTAGATAAAGGAAAAACATTGCTCATTGTTACAAACCAAAAAAAGGTGGAGTTTTAAAGTAAATTCAATATTGTAATATGTATATAATGGTTGGTAAGCTTGAGGCTCAGAGAAAAGAAATGTGACCTCAAGCTTTTTTTCATGCCATCCTGAACCCAAAGCACTTTCCCCTTACGGTTTTTCCCACGCTTTAAAGACTCGCTCCACCCGTTTTATTCGCATCTTTTCCTCTGGATTTTTTAATCGAAAAACCTTTAACCCCAATCCTTCAACCACTCTTTTTCTCTGCTCCTTTCAGACGATCTTCCAGGCTTTTTCTCTTTCTTTTTTTCTGTCGATCAAGCATATTTCTCTTGCTTTCCTTTACTCTTTTCCTCGGTCTTGAAGGTATTAAAACACGCAGAATTTCTTTGCTATTTCTTCCACCGACATCTTTGTCGGGCGTTACTCAACTCAAAACATTAATACGAAAAGAGAGTAGGGAAAAAAGCTAGAGGAGCTCGGTCTTTCCTCTGCATTCTGACTCTTATATAGTCTATCTCTGCAAAAAAGTTCTTGGTAGTTTAGTTTACTCTCCGAAAGTAAGTCCGTCTATGGAAATGGGGCAACCAGGGTATAACTTAGCTTGTGGGAGTATGCATGAACGTCCAATTTACCATAATAATTCCAATCCACCTTAACCTAACCCGTCGATAGTACAATAAGGTTATTGATAGTTTTTTTCTGTTTATAAGTAATCTGGTAAACAATGTTTATACATTTTTATTGCATCAGAATTAGACTGTAAGGTTTCTATTGTTTTATAGTTTGGTTCTGCATAAATAGATGGGTAATCTATTTCGTCAAATTCTTCTTGAACAGAGAATGCCAATTTTTCCTCCGTTGTAGAAAATTCTGCTTGAACTCCAGGTTTATTTCCACGAGCATCTAACCGAATCCATTGATTTAACTGACTAAGAAAGATTCCGTTAAGTGTGTGGAGAGAATACCCCTTGTCTGGTGTGTCAAAAATCATTAGTCGTTGATAACAAAAGCCCGCAGGTATGCCTTTTGACCTTAACATAGCAGCTAATAAATTTGATTTAGCATAACAAATTCCTTCCTTTACTTTCATAACATCTGAAGCATTACATGTCACTCGTGTACCTTGAATATCCCAAGAGTGAGAAATTTCATCTCGTACAAATAAGAAAGCTGATTTAATCTGTTCCATTTCTGTCTGCCTATCGCTAAATAATTCATTCACAATATTTTTAATTAGTGGGTGTGAAAAATTTATTATATCTGTTTCTACTAAATAGTCTTTAAGGTTTAACGATTTAGGTATAATCTTCATGAATTAAATGGCTCCTTTTCCTTTTATTTGCATAAAAACATTCGGTTTATCTAACGCTTCAAAACCATATTCCGAGTATAAAGAATGACCATCATCTGTACTTAACATTATTCTACGAATATCTAACTCATGGTAATCAGTAATGGTTTGAATTAACCACTTTCCTAACCCCTGGCTACGGTATTCCTTTATGACAAATACATCAGTTAGAAAAGTAAAAGTAACTAAATCCGATATGACTCTTGCGAAGCCAATCAAGGTCTTTTCATTATAATGATTTACATGATACATACCGAAACAAAGTGCTGAATTTCTAATGGATTTAACTACTTCATCCATAGAAATCCCTTTTGACCAATACGACTCTTTACTCAAAAAATTATAAATTGCATTAATATCTAAATCGTTTTTATCTTTTGTTATAAGAAAATTTCTATATTTCCATTCTTCTTTAACCAAAAGAACACTCCCTTTTATGTATAATAATAACATAATGGGTATATTTATGCGATACTGGCTATAGTTTTTCTTCCTGACACATTAGTTCAACAATAACAGCGACAGCTTTACGTACTGTTTTTCACAAAGTGCATGTGTTTCTCTAATATGTTTTTAACATATAACGACATATCCCCTACCTTCCTTTAGAGGAAATAACTTACAAAATAATTGAATAAATTTCCATTCCTTGATAAACTGAAACGGTAGGAGGGGATTTGAATGAGCGATATATTCTCATTATTTTCCTGGGTAGGAGTAGTGATCTATTTTGTATCCAAACACAGTGAAACCCTCGCAAAACTTAACAAAACGCAGAAAATTGGCGTTTTCATCTCTTATATCCTGGCTACACTTACTACAGGAATTTCTATCTATTTCGGAAGTTCATTCTTGACGAAAAGTTTTCAAAATGAATTTCTGATAGTTATCATTCGCCTCTCAGTAGTCTTAATTACACTAGGGTTCGTATATTCACTTTAAATTGTTTCTTGCAAAAAATTGCGAGGGGGATCTTCCCGAAAATAACTTAAGTAAACTCAGTCTCGATTATGTAAGGATGGCGTTTCTACTATGGAGTGGAGACGCTTCTTTTCTGACACCCAACAGTCCCATTACAAATGGATGATTATACATTAAGGGAAGGCTTACCGATCTTGAGGTATAAGAGAAGGTGATGATGCCAGCCATATATGCATGATTTTGCTATCATTTTTGGGGAAACGCGCTACTTATGAATAGGTCTGTTTAACAGAACTTAATCCAGCAACAAATCCTTTAATGTTTTTGTCGATGATTCCGATATGGAGTATATAGTGTGTGTATCACCAACATCCATAATGGTGCTTCTTTCTGAATTTTTATCCAACCATAAGTGGAAGTGTTTTTCTGTGCTGTTATCTTGAACAATTCTAATATCAAAATCTCCTTCAGCCATATCTACTGCTCCGTCCATTTTATTGGCAGAATTAATTGATTCGATCATCGGATTAATTTGCGAGGAGCTGTCTAACTTCATTAGTTCATCTTCATTAAGGTGACCAAAATTTTTAAACTCCGAAACGGTTATTAATGTGACTTTAGAAGATTTTATTCCAAATTGTGAATCACACCCACCTAAAAAAAGTATAAGCAAAGCTACTAATAGAATTAAATTTTTATTGATTGTAACCGCCCCTTTTGATAAAAATGTGTTTATTGGAATTCCTTTTATAATTTTTTCTTAAAGAATAGCAGAAACATATTAAGATTGAAGAATTTAGTATCGGTGGAAGGAAGTTTTAGTTAACGTTTTAAATTAATAAGTAAATAGCCAATTACAGCACCTATAAATCCTCCAAAAGTATTTAGAATAACATCATATCAATATTTGAGGTTCTTCCCATAGAAAAAATGTATTGAGATGATTCAACGACTAATGAAAACAATAGAGACAACAATGTAGTCTTATAAATAATTTTAGAGACTTCTTTGGGATCTCAATAGCCAAAAAGGCCAAAATTAAATGCTCTCCAAGCTTGAAACATAATACTGAGTCAGGGATTCAAATACCGATATGAACCGAAAAACCTATAAGAGGACATGGGGATTACTTGACTTTTATTTTCAACTAAATTTATTAAGCTATCGAAAGCATTACTTCGAGGGAGTAGTGCCTTTTCTTGTTGAAGTGGGGATACTTCTTCAATAACAGAATTAGAAAGAGAGGAACGGATTGAATGACAAAAGAGATGTTGGTACAAATAAGCGGATGTAAACTATATGCTAAGCTGATTGGTCACAATAATGGTAAAGCCACTATTGTAATGGATGCTGGTTATGGAGATTATTCCAAGGCTTGGGAGTCAGTCATAAATGAAGTCTCCATGTTGTCTGACGTTTTCATATATGATAGAGCAGGACTTGGGAAGAGTGAATCAAGTTCTAATCGAAGAACAAGCCGTGAAATGGTTAAAGAACTAAATGGACTCCTGAATGAAGCGGAAATAAAACCTCCATACATATTAGTTGGACATTCATTTGGTGGTGTTAATACACGGTTGTATGCAACTGAATATCATACTGAAGTTTGTGGTCTTATCTTGGTTGATTCTACACCTGAAAATTATAGAGAAAGATTTCTTCCAACGATGCCAGAAGAGCTTCAACAAGCATATAACAACCAATTTGTTTACGAAGGTAATTATGATGAATTCATAGAAAGTTTAAATCAGCTAAAAGAAGCCAGAAGGAAATTAAATGTTCCATTAATTGTTCTTTCAGCTGGCAAAAAAGCTCATTATTCAGAGGAATCGCAAGTGTTATGGAATGAAATGCAGAAAGAGATTCTTGGGATATCTTCAAATGGTAAATTCATAATTGCTGAAAATAGTGCCCATTATATACAAAATGATGAACCAGAAATCATAGTGAGTGCAATAAAGGCAATGATCGACAATATTTAAAATTTGAATTTGATAGGTTGTACTTAAACCAACGAGTAAGCGTTACTATTACAGTAAACATGTGAGAAAGAATCGTAGGGGGGACAGCATAATGTATCACGAACTAAATGAAGTGGAACATCGTCCATATCCGCTTCCAAAAAGTCCATGGCTTATGACGCAAGTATGGGATCAGTTGCTATTCATGCATTGGCCTATTCCTGTTGAGGAACTTAAACAGCATATACCACCAGAACTTGAGCTAGACACATTTGATGGAATGGGCTGGATTGGCATTGTTCCGTTTGCAATGAATAATATTAGAATGCATGGGTTGCCACAGGTTCCTTATGCTCAGTCCTTTCTTGAATTAAATGTGCGAACATATGTGAAATATAATGGAAAACCAGGTGTTTATTTTTTCACATTAGATGCAAATCATAAGCTAGCGGTAGCCGGTGCACGAAAATTATTCTCCCTACCATATGTTAATGCTGATATGGAAATGACAGAAGTAAATGGAAGGGTTGATTTTAAATGTGAACGAACACATCGAGGTTATCCGGATGCAAGCTTTCATGTAGCGTATCGCCCAACTTCGCCGGTCTTTACTGCTACCAAAGGAAGTATTGAGGATTGGTTAACAGCTCGATATTGTTTATGGACAACAAAAGGTAAGCAAGTTTACAGAGGAGATATTCATCATGCACCATGGGATCTACAAAAAGCAGAAGCAGAAATAAAAATCAATAAGATTGTACCATTTTTACAGGATGCCTATTTCGATACGGATCCGCTGCTTTTATACGCCCCATCGAATCGCGCCTTTGTGTGGAAGTTAGATCGTATCCGTTAATATAGTAAAGCAGGGGAAGGTCCCTTGATTCAAACCTACTGCTAGGGGAGCGGAAGAATCTTTCCTATATCTTATAGTTTTTCTTGTCCTAGGTGGATCAAATTAGATGGCAAAGGTGGCTCTAACCTATGTCCTTCTTCAATGTTTAACCATAAATGAAAAAAAGCCCTACAGATTATCATTTAGATAATCTTGTAGGACTTTTTTATACTATCAATTAATTGATAAATCGTTTATTTGCTTCATAGCTGTTCGCTTTATTACTTAATGTCGAAACGATCTGCGTTCATGATTTTGACCCAAACAGAGACAAAGTCGTTAACAAATTTCTCTTTGTTGTCATCCTGTGCATATACTTCGGAAAGTCCGCGGAGAACGGAATGTGAACCGAAAACGAGATCTACTCTTGTTGCGGTGCGAACAACGTTCCCAGTTTTGCGGTCGAGTCCTTCATAAATACCGCCGTCTAATGGTTTCCACTCGATTCCCATATCAAGCAGGTTCACAAAGAAATCGTTTGTGAGGGTGCCGACACGATCGGTGAAAACGCCGTGCTGAGTGCCACCGTGATTAGCTCCCAGAACACGCATACCTCCAACAAGTACTGTCATTTCATGAGCAGAGAGACCCAATAACTGAGACTTGTCTACAAGAAGCTCTTCTGAAGTTACAGCATACTCTTTCTTCTGGAAGTTACGGAAACCATCTGCTACAGGCTCAAGAACTTCAAAGTTTTCTACATCCGTCTGATCCTGTGTGGCATCGCCGCGTCCTGGTGTAAATGGAACTTTTACATCAAAGCCTGCATCTTTTGCCGCTTTTTCGACCGCTACAGTTCCGCCCAAAACGATCAAGTCAGCAATACTGACCTTTTTATCCAGGCCATTCTGAATGTTTTCAAGGACAGATAGCACTTTTGAAAGCTGTTCCGGTTCATTTCCTTCCCAGTCCTTCTGTGGAGCAAGTCGAATTCGGGCACCATTTGCACCGCCACGGTTGTCTGAGCCACGGAAAGTGCTTGCGGAAGCCCATGCCACTTTGACTAGTTCGCTTACTGTAAGGTCAGAGTCAAGGATTTTTGCTTTCAAATCTTCAATTTCTGCATCTGTTAATTTATAATCAACGGATGGAATAGGATCCTGCCAGATGAAATCTTCTTTTGGAACTTCTGGACCAAGATAGCGATCACGAGGACCCATATCACGGTGAAGTAGCTTAAACCATGCGCGTGCAAAGGTATCAGCAAATTCATCTGGATTCGCATGAAATCGACGGGAAATCTTTTCGTAGGCCGGATCCATGCGCATTGCCATGTCTGCCGTAGTCATCATGATCTTCACTTTTTTGTCTGGATTGCCTGCATCTGGTGCCATATGTTTCTCATCCGGATTAACAGGTTCCCATTGGTGAGCACCGGCAGGGCTCTTCGTAAGCGTCCATTCATATCCGAACAGTACATCAAAGTAAGTCATATCCCACTTTGTCGGAGTCGGAGTCCAAGCACCTTCAATTCCACTAGTGATTGTGTACGGACCATGTCCAGTTTCATGAGTACTCTTCCAGCCGAATCCTTGTGATTCAAGAGGAGAGCCTTCTGGTTCTTCACTGACATGAGTAGGTTCTCCTGCGCCGTGTGCCTTACCGAAAGTATGACCACCGGCAGTGAGTGCTACGGTTTCTTCATCGTTCATTCCCATACGCTTAAAGGTTTCACGGATGTCACGGCCACTTCCAAGTGGATCAGGCTCGCCATTTGGACCTTCAGGATTCACATAGATCAAGCCCATTTGAACGGCAGCAAGAGGATTCTCCAGCTCGCGTTCACCGGAATAACGTTTATCTCCGAGCCATTCAGTTTCAGGACCCCAGTTGACATCTTCTTCCGGATGCCAAATATCTTCACGTCCACCGCCGAAACCAATAGTCTTTCCACCCATTGATTCAATCGCGACATTTCCTGCAAGAACGAGTAAGTCGGCCCAAGAAAGCTTGTTGCCGTACTTCTGTTTAATCGGCCAAAGTAAACGACGTGCTTTGTCCAGGTTGCCGTTGTCAGGCCAGCTGTTAAGAGGAGCAAAACGCTGCGATCCGCTTGCACCGCCTCCGCGGCCGTCTCCCATACGATATGTTCCTGCCGCATGCCAAGACATACGAATAAAGAATGGACCATAATGTCCGTAATCCGCAGGCCACCAGTCCTGACTGTCTGTCATAAGGTTAAGAAGATCCTTCTTCATAGCATCGTAGTCGAGTTTCTTAAATTCTGAAGCATAATTAAATTCTTCCCCAAGTGGGTTAGTTTTTGTGTCATGTTGATGAAGAATATTCAGGTTTAGAAGGTTTGGCCACCAGTCTTTGTTTGATGTACCTTTAATAGATTTACCAGGGATACCTTGATGGGTAACCGGGCACTTTCCAACGTTCTCATTGTCTTTCATGTCCATATGTTTTTCCCCCTTTTGTTTCGAGAAGAGTAAGCAGCAAATTCTGCCTCTCCCCGTAAAAAAAATAATCTAAAAACAATATTCATTCTTACTTTATAATTATAATAAATAATAACTCAAAGAAAAAGCAAAATGCCTTAAATTTTAAAAATAAAATTTGTCTTGTGAATAAATGGTAGTTGAGATGCTCTTATAAGAAATACTATTAGACTCTGTATCTAGTTTTCCTCTACTGTGATTTTAATATCATTCACTGGAGCACCATAGTCTATATTAGCTTCGCCTTCCCCTATATATATCAATAGCCGTTCAATTTCCGTTTCAGAGTGAACAATTACTTTTTCAAAAAGTTCGTCTTCACTAACAGCCTGAGACTCCTGATTTCCGGAAGTAGCCACATCGGGATTAATAGTGTTATTCGGTTGGTCAGAATTAATTTGGATCATTCCGCATCCTGCTAGAGTTACAAACACTACTCCCACTACGAGTGTATATTTTTGATTCAAGAAAATTCCATCATTAATTATTTTCTTTTCATTAACAATATGTCTTAACCATGGATATAGTCGTTGTGAGTTTTGAAAGGTTACGTAAATAAACCATCAAAAGGTTTCTAATAGCTAGTGACGTGGTGGCAATTATAGACATTCGCCGTGGCAAGAGATTGAAGAATCAATAAGTTATCAAAAATTATGGAACTATAAATGAATTAAAACGTCTAATTATAAAGAGGCTTTTAGAAAAGTAGTCTAACTGAGAAGTCGAAAACCGGAGAGGTGGAGGGAAATAATGAAAAGACATTTTATACTAATTATCATTCTCTTCTTTATGCTGGAACTAGATTAGATTTCTTAGGCTTTAGGCTACTCGGACTGGATACCGATGTAATTTTTTGGTTCGAAAGTGATCCTAAATATATTATAAATATTAAATTAAAAGAGGTGTTATTGAATATCTAAAATAACAGGGAGGGGTCGGAAGAAAAACACATTCGTTCATATTTTATCTTTTATTTTTTGGAACGAATAGTGCGTTTAATTGGATAAGAGGTGAGAAGGATGAACTGTTGTTGTGAGAATGGAGAAACACATGATATTAGAATAGAAGGAGATGTTGGTGCAGATCCGATTTGGTGTAATAGGTGCAGTTGTAATCTGGACCTAGAAGACTTTCCGGTTTCCGAAGAATTAGCAAAGGAGTTGTCTTACTGGGCACTAAAGTATGGAGATTGGATCGATTGGGAAACAGATAAACTACTTCCTAATGGGGTTGAACTTGAGGCTGAATTTAATCAAATTGGAGTCGTTATGACGAAAAAGGTAAAGCAAGAAATGGAAGGTAGGTATAAAATTAAATTTCTGCCATCTACCAGTGCGAGGCGGTATGCAAAAAAGAGAAAGTTTTAAGGCAGTAATAGACTTAATGCTCGATTTCTATTTGCTGAGTTTTAGAGAGTGCAATTATTCTTCAAGGAAGTAGAGCTTTGCATTGAAAGATGAAAAGTTTTACAGTTTTTATGTTCAAGTAACGAATATTTGAATAAGAATGGTAA
The DNA here is from genome assembly GCF_051262595.1 of Salipaludibacillus sp. CF4.18. Classification (NCBI taxonomy): domain Bacteria; kingdom Bacillati; phylum Bacillota; class Bacilli; order Caryophanales; family Bacillaceae; genus Salipaludibacillus; species Salipaludibacillus sp. CF4.18. Next base: position 37,105 of record NZ_JBIMEV010000029.1, on the reverse strand, counting down.
ATTTCACGTCCAAAAACGCTCAGAGTTTAAGCTTTTCTAAAAATAGGGTAAATAAATTACCTATAGTTCCTATTGGTATAAAAAAAATTTTACTTCCATCGCCTATGTATTTATTAGATACTATTAAGATACGAAAAATAATAGTATCTAACGAAGAAAAGAGGTCACGTATGTCGATTAAAACAAACCCAATAAATGCTATTCTTCAGGAATACCCAACGATGATTTTGGACGGGGCGTTAGCTACAGAGCTTGAGAGGCATGGCTGTGATTTAGATGATCCCCTTTGGTCAGCACGGGTATTAATTGAAAAACCGGAGTTGATTTATCAGGTTCATGCGGATTATTTTCGTGCTGGAGCGGACTGTGTAATAACCGCAAGCTATCAAGCTACTGTGGAGGCTTTTTCCATGCGTGGGATTGAAGAAAAAGAAGCGTTAGAGCTGATGAAGAAAACAGTATCTCTTGCAAGCGAAGCAAGAGATGACTTTTGGAAAGAAGAAGGCACACAGACTGATCGACCTAAGCCGATGGTTGCTGCATCGGTGGGCCCTTACGGAGCTTACCTTGCAGATGGGTCAGAATACGTTGGAAACTACGGCGTGACAGATGAAACGCTACGAACATTTCACCGTGCAAGAATGAAAGCATTGATTGAGGCGGGAGCTGATTTGCTAGCCATTGAGACGATTCCTTCCTTGCAAGAAGCGAAGGTATTAAGTAATTTATTAAAAGAGTTTCCCGAAACCTATGCCTGGTTGACCTTCTCTTTGAAAAATGAATCGGCAATTAGTGATGGTTCATTGCTGGAAGATTGTGCGAAAGCTTTCGAGGACAATTATCAAATTGCTGCTATCGGTATCAATTGTGCGCCAGTTTCATTTGTCACGGAAGCTATCACTGCCTTACGAGCATTCACGGGAAAACCAATCATTGTGTATCCCAACTCTGGTGAAACATATGATCCAGACACGAACACATGGCACGGACAAAAGTCTCACGACAGTTTCTCTGTAAGGTCTGAAGAATGGTTTGATGCAGGTGCCAGTATTATTGGTGGTTGCTGCAGAACTGCACCGCATCATATTGCAGAAATTTCCAAAAAATGGCGGCCATCTTTAGAAGTATCATCGTAGCTAAAAAACATCTCCACACTTGTCTAAGCAAGTGTGGAGATGTTTTTTTCTGTTATGTTGTGATTAAGGATTATTTGAGAGGAACGTATTGTTAGTCAACACTGTTCTAATCGAAAGAAGCTATATTCCATAGAGGACCATATAGAAAGCAAGAATCCATATGGTGACAGCGGAAATTTTGTTAAATAAAATGCGAAATTTAAAGCTTTTGTCTTTATTTCCAATGAATTTGCCAATCAGAGCCAATATAGCAAAGTAAAACCAGGAAACAGAGGCTGTTGCCACCATAAACAACCACTTATCTATGCTATCATTAGCATAAAGTAGCGAATTCGTTCCAATCACACCGATAGTATCAAGCAGTGCGTGGGGATTCAGTAAAGAAACAGATATTGCAAAAATAATTTGTTTCCTTGCTGTTGCAGGGGAGGAATTCTCAGTATTCTTCACCGGTGTTTTCCAAATCGACCAACCTATAAAAAGCAAAAAGAAGAACCCACCAAAGATAAAGATGCTTTTAACTGTCTCAAAAAGTTCCGCTACTGCACTTAATGATAGAACGGCTATTAAAATTAGCAGAGTATCACACAATGATGCAGTGATGACCGCCGGCAGAGCTTTATAAAAACTAGGTTGATTGATTCCTTGATTGAAGATAAATAAGTTCTGAACTCCCATAGGTAATATGAGACCTAAGGCAAGTGTAAAACCATGAATAAATGCTTCCATATCATTACTCCTTTAAGTTGTTGTTTCTAATTAGAAGAGGGCGTTGCTTGAATCCACTCTTAGCGGACGGTTCCGCTTTTTCGAGGTGCTTTTCCAAATAGAATGAAATTACGAAAACAGCCTAATAAAATTCACTTAGCAGTTTTGCAACATTAGTACACAGTATAAGGGATATCGTTGCATTGTCACCATCCAACTGGTTGGTTACTACCCCAACCAGTTGACGTAATTGAGGGAGGAGATCATCATGATGAAACAGGAGTGGCAGCCGAACAGAAAAAGTGATATTCCAATTTACATACAAATAAAAGAGTATGTAAAAGAGAAAATTGCCATTGGCGAATGGCCGATAGGTACGCGATTACCTTCTCAAAGAAAGCTGGCATTGCTTTTTAACGAACTATAGCCAGAAGTCTCCTTCCTCAAAAATTTGGTAGAATTTTAGGTGGGAGATGAATGGCTCTTTTTGATCTTTTTTTCAGAAAACAAAATAGAAAAAACAAAGACAAATAGACAGTAGTTTGGTAAAATAAACCTACAAACATATGTTTGTAGGTGGCTTGATATGACCAAAAAGAACAAAGCATTCAAATTTCGTTTATACCCAACAATTGTACAACTTCACTTAGTGAAGAAAACATTTGGTTGTGTACGTTTTACATATAACAAAATGCTGAAAGATAGAATGGATACGTATGAGAAATTCAAGGATAACAAAGATATGTTGTTGAAACAAAAGCACCCAACTCCAGCTAAATACAAAACGGATTATCCGTTTCTGAAAGAAGTGGATAGTCTTTCTTTAGCGAATGCTCAAATGAACTTAGATAAAGCGTATAAATCTTTCTTCAAAAAGAATGCCAAGTTTCCAACATTCAAAAGCAAGAAACATAAGCAAACGTATACTACGAACGTTGTGAACGGTAATATTGAACTTTTGGATGGTCATCTCAAGTTACCTAAATTAAAATGGGTGAAGGTAAAGCAACATAGAGACATTCCAGAAACACATCGATTGAAATCTGTTACCATCTCGATGACTGGTTCTGGGAAAATCTACGCTTCGATTCTAACGGAATTTGAAGAAGCAACGAAACCCGTTGAACCTCATAACGTTGTTGGACTTGATTTTTCTATGAGTGAATTGTACGTGACAAGCGATGGTGAGAAAGCCAATTACCCTCGATTTTATCGTCAATCTCTTGAAAAACTAGCGAAAGAACAGCGAGTTTTGTCACGCCGTAAAAAGGGTTCCAGTCGTTGGTACAAACAGAAACGGAAAGTGGCAAAGTTACAAGAAAAAACAGCTCATCAACGTCGTGATTTCCTTCATAAAAAGAGTTATGCGTTGGCAAATAAGTACGATGCCGTCGCTATCGAAGACCTTGATATGAAAGGCATATCTAAGTCCCTTACATTCGGAAAAAGCGTATCTGATAACGGTTGGGGTAGGTTTACAACTTTCTTACAATACAAGTTTGAAGACCTTGGGAAACCATTTGTCAAAATTGACAAATGGTTTCCTTCTTCGAAGATGTGTTCCGAATGTGGGGAAGTGAAAGAAACGCTGCTTCTTTCAGAAAGGACGTATACATGTTCATGTGGGAACGAATCTGACCGTGACGAAAATGCGGCAAAGAATATTAAAAACGAAGGAAAAAGACTCCTTTCTGAAACAAAAATAGCCTAAATAATAAGTGGATCCGCTGGTTCAGCGGGGATAGCTCGGTCAATTTGGGTGGCTAATAAAAGCACCTATTATTCGAGAAGCCCCCTCTTCAACATTTGTTAGAATTTAAGTGGTGGGTAGTTCACAGTCAATAGAAGCACTATTGTAGAGGCATATGAAGAGTTAATAGCAGAAGGACTAGTAGAAGGAATTGAAGGTAAGGAGACGAAAGTCATCAATAATACCGGGAATATTGTTGCTTCTGCTACTCCAGACTGGGAAAGCTATGTGAAGGGGAGTACGTATAAACCCAATAAAGTATTTATTCAGCGGATAAATGAGGCGGAGTTTTTAGGAGAAACGATCAGAATGGGAACAGGTGAACTATCTCCATCGCTATTACCAGTCAAAAAAACAAATCAAATTCTTTCATCGTTGACTCTAAGCTCTGAACACTTAGGATATGAAGAGGCAAAAGGTTCTTATCCATTGCGGGTTGCTATTTGCAAATACATAAGGAAGTCCGGTGTAAATGCTTCACCAGACAGTGTGCTTATCGTTTCGGGGGCGTTGCAAGCCTTTCAACTGATTGCAAACGGACTTTTAAAAGAAAAGTCTTCGATACTCGTAGAATCACCATCTTACTTATTTTTGCTGAATGTCTTTCAATCGGCCAAAATGAACCTTATTGATGTTCCTATAAGTAAAATAAAGAATCAAGTCTCGATTTTGAAAACACTAAAAGCTCAACACCAGGCCAATTTGTTGTATACGATTCCAACCTTTCATAATCCTACGGGAATGACCTACTCTACTGAGGAAAGAAAAGGAATAGTAGATATTTGCCGATCTAATCAGTTACCAATAATAGAAGATGATGTGTATCGAGAACTTTGGATAGATTCACCGCCCCCGCAAGCTATGAAATCAATGGACCAGACCGGGAATATATTGTATTTAGGGAGCGCTTCAAAAATCCTAAGTCCGGGTTTAAGAATTGGTTGGATTGTGGGACCTGAAGTCGTTGTTAACCAGCTTGCTGATTTAAAAATGCAAATGGACTATGGCGCTTGTTCTTTCTCTCAAGCTGTTTTAGAGAAGTGGTTCACCAATGAAGATATGTGCGAGGAGCACGTTTATCATATTCGCTCTGAACTTAAACAGAGAAGAGATTGATGGAGTTGCTTGAAAAATATTTTTCCGAATTTGCCTCCTGGGAGGTGCCAACTGGATCTTTTTATGTGTGGGTAAAGTTTAATACAAGCATCGCCTTGTCACAATTATTTGATCTTGCTCTGAAGCAGCATATTCTTATTAACCCCGGAACGGTCTATCGAGAGAATGGTCCTTCCTATATTCGACTCTCGTATTCCTACGAAGCCTGGAAAAAATGGAGCATGGGATCAAAACATTGGCGAAAATAGTGAAGGGGATAAGATAGAAAAAACGAAGTAGGTCTCTTACGTTAAGTCTGCTTTCGTAAACGTTGTTGTGTTAATAGGACGGTAATGCGGTTCAGGATATCAATTAAAAATGGTAAAATATTCTTATAGGTAGATACAAAAAGGGGATGGGAGAGTGCAAAACTTGAAAAAAACATACATTGATTTAAGTCATACTATAGAAGATGGGCTTATCACGTATAAGGGTCTTCCAGCACCAATCATATGCGATTATTTAAGCAGGGAAGAATCCCGAAACCATTACGAAGAAGGAACAGAGTTTCAGATTGGAAAAATAGAAATGGTATCCAATACAGGTACGTATGTGGATGTTCCATTTCATAGATATGCCAGCGGTAAAGACTTGTCTGAGATGACAATTAATAAAATGGCAGGCTTAGAAGGCATTATGATTAATATTGATCAAAGTATAAAGGAAATTGGTGAGAAATTTTTTTACGACCATGATGTTGAGGGGAAAGCAATACTCATTCATACAGGTTGGGACAGGCACTGGAACACGGATCAGTATTTTGAGAGTCATCCCTATTTAACTGAAAATGCAGCAAAATACTTAGTGGATAAAAAAGTAGCTTTGGTTGGAATTGACTCTGTTAATATCGATGATACAGAGGGGAAATCCAGACCTGTGCATACGACACTATTAGGTGCAGAAATACTCATTGTCAAGCACTTATGCCATCTAGAAGAACTCGTAAACAAACGATTTATATTTAATGCTGTTGCACCAAAAATTAAAGGCTTTGGAACCTTTCCTGTAAGGGCGTTTGCAGAAACACAACAAGATTAAAATTTTTAGAGGATGTTTCAAAAAGGTAGTTTATTACCTCTTTGAAACATCCTCTTTTAGTATTAAAAAAATTAAAGAATTCATTTGGTCTAACACGTTATCTACATAAAAATTTCCTTTATTATAGTAATGGGTTCAGTAAGGAGAGAAATTGAATGTAATCGACACTCCATTTTCATTGAAATAACAACGTTTCCTCCTAAGCAACACGAAAATTTCCACACAGTTCTAACAAGGCCTAGTTATTACAAATTTCCCGACACAACCTTGAAAGTTGCTTCCTTATCGTTTCTAAAACTTCGAATTTGCTCATAATTCTTATCTAGATTTACTTTATATAGCGCTTGGTAATTTAATGTTTCGTTTGAATAATCGTCTGTTTCTTCCTCCGTAAAATGAATTTTCAAGATTTCAGCCTCTGAATCTACACTGAAGTTCCGAAAATGAAAGGCTTTTTCACCCTGTACTACGTTTTTCCCATTTAACATCACATAATAAGTCTTTTCTCCATCGGTGTAAAGGTGTGTTCCATTTGTCTCTTCTACACTTTCAAAAAAGGTATGAACACTTTTTGGAGTGTCCTCAAGCTTAATTTCTGAATATGATAATTCCGAACTACAACCTACTAAAGATAGAAAAAAGAAGGAAATCAACAGTGTTTTTTTCATATTCATACCCCTCAAATTTTTCTCGAAGTAATATCCATTTATTGTATAGAATACGCTAATTATAAGTTTATCACCTTCTTCAATAATGGGGGAAGAAGAAAATTAAAACTTTACTATAGAAGCACAAAATACTGGTGCTTTTTTGCGTTTTCGGTTAAGTAAAAGGAGCAGAAAACTTTTAATAATACTTTGTAAATAATCGTTTTGTAAATGTCATATTATGCTAAAATAAGAGAAGATTGTAAGGTGAGATATAAAACTATCGGAAAGAAGGAGTGACAATTGAAAACGGAACGTATTCATTTGATCGATGCAATGAGGGGGTTAAGTCTTTTAGGAATACTAGCGGCTAATGTGCTTATTTTTCAATATGGTTTGTTTGGAAAAGATGAAATTAGTTATATATCGGAGGCTGACTCTTCTTTTCATACTTTTCTTAAAATAGCAGTTGAAGGAAGCTTCATGCCGATATTTGCTTTTTTGTTTGGTTTTGGAATGGTTAAAATGCAGGAGAATTTACGTCGACGTAACTTAGCAGTTAAAAGAACACTTGCTTGGCGTTTTTTTCTTCTAATTGGAATAGGCTTCCTGCATAGCTTTTATTTATGGGAAGGTGATATTCTTTTATCTTATGGTTTAACTGGTCTGTTTTTACTCTTATACTTGAACAGAAAAACAAAGACGCTCCTCACATGGGCGATTATCCTTTTTACCCTTACTTCATTAGTAAGCTATGGTGACTCTTCTACTTCTTACATAGAGAATCCGGAACTTATGAATCAATATATTGAAAATACGAATACAATTAATAGCCAAGGTAGCTACTTACAGATCATGGATCACAGAAACAACGTAGATCCTTTAGCAGCAATGGGAATACCGGACGAACTTCTGATATTCATTATTGTCCTTGCCCCGCTTATTATAGCACCTGTATTTCTGTTTGGAATGTATGGCGCAAAAAAGGGTTGGTTTTCTGAGCCGGTTAAGCAACGTAGTTTTTACTTGAAAGGAGCCTTTTTATTACCGATTGGCCTTATGTTTAAAGCCCTGTACTACTTATTAGAAAACCAAGCCTGGACAGGTGTCCTGTTTGGTTCAGGTTCCATACTTTTATCCATCGGATATATTTTCTTTTTTGCTTACCTTTATGTGACGGTGAAAAATTCATCAATATTTAATTTATTTGGGTACGTTGTAAAACTTTCCCTTACAAATTATTTAATGCAGACAATCATTTGTACCACTGTATTTTATGGCTATGGACTGGGCTTATTTGGAGAGTTGGGCGTCATGTATGGTTTTCTATTTAGTCTTGTTGTTTATTTCGCACAGGTTGTTTGCAGTAAATGGTACCTTTCTTATTTCAAAATGGGCCCGGTAGAACGTCTTATTCGTATGATCATATATCTTTCAATATCGGGAAGACCCAAAATGAAAGATGTCAGCTCGGAAAAAGATAACATAGGGGCATAACAACGATAATTCTATATTTGAGGAGGATACGACATGAGTTCAATAAATGTATGGGATGCTAACTTGTATGATGATAAGTTGAGTTTCGTCTCTTATTTTGGCAAAGGTGTAGTAGATCTCCTAGAACCAAAAGAGGGAGAGAAGATCCTTGATTTAGGATGTGGAACCGGTGATTTGACTCATGACATTTCCGAGTCAGGTGCGATGGTTAAAGGAATCGATTTTTCAGCAGAGATGATTGAAAAAGCACGTGAAAAGTATCCGGAAATAACATTCGATGTTGAAAATGCCGAAAAATATAGAACTGAGGAAAAATTTGATGCTGTTTTTTCCAACGCTGCACTTCATTGGATGAAGCAGGCAGACAAAGTTATTGAATCGATTAATCTCGCATTACGGCCTGGCGGTAGGTTTATTGCAGAGTTTGGTGGGGAAGGAAATGTTCATTCTATTATTAAAGGGATCGAAGAGGTGCTCTTTCAAGATTATGGAATAGATGTTGCGGAAAGAAATCCATGGTATTTCCCGAGCATCGGAGAGTATAGTACGTTGTTGGAAGCGCACGGATTTCAGGTTTCATTTGCCCTTCATTTTGATCGTCCTACACCTTTAGCGGACGGTGAAAAAGGTTTAAATCATTGGTTAGATAGTTTTGCTGCTGACTTTTTCCCCGAGTTTTCCGCAAAAGAGAAAAAGGAAATTTATGAAAAAATCAGAAACTCTGCTCAATCAGCCCTTTACAAAGAAGGGGAATGGGTTGCTGATTATAAACGGATTAGGATTATTGCGATTAAAAAATAGTATGGGACTAAAAAAACAGGAGCATCTGCAAACAATTTTGTAGATGCTCCTGCATATTTAATCATGCTTTTTCTGTTTCCATTTTCTTTTTTGTAAGTTTAAAGAACGCAATCGATCCAATAAAAGATGTTATAAATAATGTTGCTCCCATCGGAATAGCGGTTGTCTCATTAATACCTACGAGTGGAGCCACCATGCTACCAAGTAATAATGGAAGCATTCCTAAAACGGCGCTTGCACTACCTGCACGATGTCCTTGTTTTTCCATCGCTAGTGTAAAGGAACTTGTTAGGATCATGCCCATACAAGTCATGTAAATAAATATCGGGATGACAAGTGCTGCTAGAGGACCTTCTATGATTGTCATAATAAGAAGGATAGAGGTTGCACTAACCGCTACGATTACAGCTGCTCGCAGCAAGCTTCGTTCATGAACAATGCCCCCAAAACGACCGATGATAAAACTCCCGATAATAATACCAAGTCCGTTAATGCCAAATAAAATACTAAAGACTTGAGGAGAGACACCGTAAATGCCTTGATAAACGAAAGGCGTTCCTGCTACATAAGCAAAACTTCCCCCGTGAATAAATCCAACGGTTAAGGCGTAACCGATAAAGGAACGATCTTTTAATAAATTTCCCATCGTGCGAATGGAATGGCCGATGGTACTCGGAATCCGCTTCTCTGGCGGTAAAGATTCCTTTAAACGTATCGCAGCAATCGCGACAATGATAAACCCAAGCAAGCTCAAAAAATAGAAAATCGTGTGCCAGCTGGCAAATGGTAAGAGTAGAATGGCCCCTCCAGCAATCGGTGCTGCCATTGGCGCTACTGCATTTATAACCATTAAAAGTGCAAAAAACTTGGTGAGCTCTCTTCCACTGAAAACATCACGCACTACAGCACGGGCAAGAACAATTCCTGCCGAGGCAGTTAATCCTTGCAACAATCGACCGATTACTAAGGTCGTAATGTTTGGTGCAACGGCACAGAGCAAAGAGGCTACTGCAAAGAGGAAAATAGATATTAACAAAGGTTTTTTTCGTCCCTGTGCATCACTGATTGGTCCAATAATTATCTGGCCAATCGCAAGTCCGATCAAACAGGTTGTTAAACTAAGCTGTACGAGGGAGGCACTTGCCCCTAAGTCATCCGCAATATCGGGAAAACTCGGTAAATACATGTCAATATTAAGCGGGCCTAATATGGCAAGCATTCCGAGAAGAAAAGCCAATTTCAAACGTTCTTTTCCTGTTGGATTATGAAGCATACATCATAAACACCTTTCCTACCTAGCTAAAGATAATCGTTGTTGGTTTCTCAGACCTATTTAATTATAAGGGATAACTGAAACTTAGTTAAGTAATATCCTAAAGGAAGACTACTAAGTAAGCGTAGTTTTCAAGATACCCTAGAATTAGCAGGGGAATGAAATAGGGAAGGGTGGTCGAGTTCTCGTTAGAGTTTCCAAAAAGTGTGGGGTGCAGATTACGGAAAAGGAGTTGCTAGTGGTGAGTTGTCTATTTAATTAACAAAACAGCACAATGAGCTCGTTTGGCAACTTTATGACTGACACTTCCTAGAACAAGTCCTTGTATGCCGTTAAGACCACGGCTACCGATAATAACAACATCGAACTGGTTTTCATTTGCATGCTTTACGATTGTTGGTCCAGGTTCGCCATGCAAGTATTCCACCTCATAGTGAATGGCTTCGGCCTTTATTAATTTTTCTGTAGGACTTACCTTTTCATCTCGTTTTCCTTGAGAACCTGTGGTATTCCAATTTTTTAATACATCGGATTTCGAGCTTTCAACTACGTAGACAATATGAATCGTTGCTTCCGGATTGCATTTCGCAACCTCAATCGCTTTTTCTGCAGCACGAAAAGCATGCTCTGACCCATCAGTGGCTAGTAAAATTTTTTTAAACATCTAAAGTCCCCCTTAATGACTATTTAATTTATGTCTTAATTTCTCTACCAAAAGTGTACTTGCTTCGTTTAGTCCAGTTAGAGTGACAGTCGTTCCATTGTCTTCAAACTTCGCAATAACTTTTTCCATGAAAGCTACCGCTGAATCATCCCAAATATGAGCGTGCGTTAAATTGATTTCAACCTCTTCTACGTTTTCTTTGAAATCAAACTCAGCAATTGGATCCGTGACAGAGGCGAAGAACAATTGACCGTGAATGACATAGGTTCGCTTTTTCTTTTCTTTATCGAGTTTGCTTAAGATATTTATCTTAGAAATTTTAGAAACAAAGAAAATGGCACTTAACAAAATACCTGCAAAAACTCCGATAGAGAGGTCATGCGTAATAACAACGACAGAAACAGTCACAACCATCACAATCGCATCGGTTGCGGGAACAATCCACAATGTTCGTAACGAATTCCAGTCAAAGGTACTTATAGATACCATCACCATTACCATTACCCCAGCTAATGCAGCCATTGGAATTTGTACGACAATATTTCCTAATACAATAATTAAGAGGATAAGAACTAGACCAGCGACTAGAGAAGACAATCGGCCTTTTCCTCCTGACTTCACATTAATAACAGATTGACCTATCATGGCACAGCCAGCCATTCCACCGAAAAAACCAGCAGCAATATTTGCAATGCCTTGACCACTACTTTCTCTGTTTTTATTACTATCAGTATCCGTCATGTCATCAACAATCGCTGCTGTAAGTAGTGATTCCAAAATACCAACGACCGTTAAAGCGAGGGCATAGGGGAGAATGATAGCAAGTGTCTCAAAAGACAAAGATACCTGTGGGAAAAGAAAAACTGGCAACGTCTGTGACAGTGTTCCCATATCCCCGACTGTAAAGACATTCAGGTCTGAGAACATCGCGAAAGCAGTAACGGATACAATCGCAACGAGGGTGGAAGGCACAGCCTTTGTAATGTACGGAAAAAGGTAAATAATTGCAAGTGTTGCCAGAGCCACAACCATGACGACCCAATTATCGCTGAATATATGTGGTATTTGAGACATGAAAATAAGAATGGCTAATGCATTCACAAATCCAACCATGACAGATCGTGGAATAAATTTCATAAATCGTGCTAATTTTAAAAGACCGAATATAATTTGCAAAACCCCAGTTAAAATAGTTGTAGCTAACAAGTATTCGAGTCCATACTGTGCGACCAAGTCAACCATAAGTAGTGCCATTGCACCTGTGGCAGCAGATATCATTCCTGGTCTGCCACCGACAAACGCAATAATTACCGAGATAATAAACGAAGCATATAAACCAACCATCGGATCAACGCCAGCAATAATAGAGAAGGCAATGGCTTCGGGTATTAACGCAAGTGCGACAACAATACCCGCTAAAATATCCCCTTTTATATTTCCTAACCACTCTACTTTAAATGTGTTGATAAGAATCATCTCCTGAGTTGTTAATTTAACTTAGGATTTAGCTTCGAGTATACTTTTATAACAGTAAAAAGGTGGAATAAATTCGAGGACACAACTTACTCCTTTTAATTCTCATTCAATAGTAGCAAAAGAATTAATTTGTAAAATTTAAGGTAATAACTTATACTTAATTGATAATGATAATCAATCGCAGTGTCGGTTGGAGGAGTGGTAGTAATGGAGAAAGAGGAACTTTTTGATGTAACGATAATTGGCGGAGGTCCTGCGGGGTTATTTTCAGCATTTTACAGCGGTCTTCGAGAGATGAAGACAAAAGTTATTGAGTATCAACCACACTTGGGCGGAAAAATTCATGTTTATCCCGAAAAAATGATTTGGGACATTGGTGGACTAACACCGATTCTAGGAGAAAATTTAATTGACCAATTAGTTGAGCAAGGTTTGACATTTAATCCAACTGTTCAATTAAACGAGAAAATAGAGTCTATTGAGCGGGACGGGGAATCCGGTAACTTTATGTTACACGCTTCTTCCGCAGAAAACACTATACTAAAACAGTAATTGTTGCAGTTGGTGGAGGAATATTGAAGCCTCAAAAAATAGATTTAGAGGGCGCAGAGAAATTTGAGGTTTCTAATCTGGCTTATGCGGTGAAATCTTTAATGCGCTATAAAGATAAAACGGTTATTATTTCCGGTGGTGGCAACTCTGCCATAGACTGGGCAAATGAATTAGAGCCAATTGCAAAAAAAGTTTATCTGACATATCGAAAAGAATCGTTATCAGGGCATGAGGCACAAATTAATCAACTGGTTAACAGCAGTGCAACTTGTTTTTATAACACATCGATCACTAAATTAGTTGCCTGCGAAAATCAGGAAGCGATCGAGTATGTCGAAATGACAAATCATGTAACCGGAGAAATAGAATCTTTATCTATTGATGAAGTAATTATTAATCATGGGTATGAGCGAGATAAAGCGCTCTTGGAGAATAGTGAGGTATCGATTGAACTAATAGATGAGTATTTCATTTCCGGGAATGCGGCAAGTGCTTCATCCGTAGAAGGTATCTATGCGGCAGGAGATATCCTTAAGCATGAAGGGAAATTACATTATAATAGCAGGGGCATTTCAAGATGCGGCAAATGCAGTAAATCAGGCCAAACAATATATTGAACCTGATTCAAGAAAAGGTGGAATGGTATCGTCACATAACGATATCTTTAAAAAGCGCAATCGTGAGATCATTAAGCAAATAATGACAAATTAAGAAGAAACAAACATAAGAATGGGGAAAACTAAATGACTATGAAAAAAATACCGCTCCTTAGTTTGACTGTCGTTTTAGTATCTATATTGGGTGCATGCGGATCAGAAAGTACGGAGCAGCGGTGGATGCAGAAAACTCAGATGGTATGGAAGAAACTATAGATGAACCCGAGGTGGAAGTTCTGAAGAACAGTATGAGGAGCTCTCAAAAATTGCTCCAACTGTTTTACTTCCATATGGTGAACTAGATTATCGAGAGCGCTTAAAAGAGTTTGGGAAGATCTTAAATAAAGAAAAGGAAGCGGAAGAATGGTTAACCAATCTCGATCAAAAACTGGAAAAAAAGAAAGATGAATTATTTCAGCATGTTGATCAAGGTGATAAAGTAGTAATAGTAGAGCTGGCGCAAAAAGAGATCTATTTAATGGGTATTTCCTATGGACGTGGTGGGGAAATTCTGTACAACGAACTTGATTTTAGTGCGCCATCGAAAGTAGAAGAAGCTGTGTCTGAAGAAGGATGGGCGTCTATTTCACTTGAATCTTTACCAGAGTTTCTTGGTGAAGCAGATCATATATTTTTAGGAGTTAGAGATTCAGAAGTAGGAATAGAAGGTGGAGAGGATAGAAAAGATGATGTTACCTCGCTTAGTTTGTGGGAGGAGCTCCCAGCAGTAGAGGCAGGTAATATTTATGAATATGAAGTACAAACTATGTATTTTCAAGACCCAATTGCTTTAGATAATCAATTAGATTTTATCGTCGAAGAAATGATATCGAGTGATTGAATGTTTGAAGTGAGATTCATTCTTATAGGTAGTCCAGTTTCCAGGTGGAAAATAAAAGGAGTCCTTTCTTGAAGCACTAAAAAAGTTATTTTGTACTTTTTTAGTGCTTTTTATTTGTTTTATTTTTAGCTGTATTCTAAGTAAATTAGTGTTTAATTAAGAACAGAGAGGTACGCCAATTTACTCTAGTTGACGCTTTGCTACAGCTGATCATATGTAAATTCACCACGAAAGTGTCAGGAATACTTCGCCTAGCATATAATATGAAAGGAAATCGGTATGGAAGGTGGAACAAAATTGGTTTATAACCCCTATAGTGAACAAGATGAACAGGATTTTTCTCGTAGGATGATTGTCACCGGAATGTCCAGTCTTTCCGTAGCACCAAACACAGCGAGTATAAAATTAGAGGTAATTACTGAAAACGAATTACTTACTCAGGCACAAGAGGAAAATGCCTATGTGATGAACAGAGTCATCCAATCCCTCTTGGAAGTGGGCGTCTCCCGTGAAAACATTCAAACAACAGCTTATCATATACACCCTATGTACGATTATGTGGATGGCCAACAAGTGTTTAGAGCTTATCAGGTGAGAAATGGCGTGACTGTTATGATTCTAAACGTTGGTCAAGCCGGCACAATTATTGATATTGCAGTTAAAAATGGAGTGAATAGTGTTTCTGACATTCAATTTTCAGTTGCCAATCCACAACAATATTATCAAAAAGCCCTTAGCAATGCGTTACAAGAGGCAGTGGCAAAAGCACAAACAATGGCTGCAACGTTACAGGTAACGTTAGATCCTATCCCAATTAAAATAACAGAAAATTTCAAGGAAGAACCACAGACATTTAGTACATTCGCTGCCTTGGAAATAAGCCAAGTAACGCCGATTGAACCTGGGAAAATTGTTATTGAAGCTAGAGTTGAGGCACAGTTTCGTTATTTAGAAGCTTGAAACTGATTAGTGACTCGTTTAGAACAAAATAGAAGTTTTAATTGTCTAAATTATCAAAGGTGCTGGTAGATTCACTAGAGACACCAGTCCCTTTAATTAATGTAATTATCCTAACAAATGACAGTGTATAAAGATAGTCACTAGGATACTCTTCTTAGTAACCAAAGATCCATTTCATTCATGATATTTTTCTGAGAAGGTCTTTGCGATCCCTTTATCTAAATTTTCGTATTCATGGTATTGTATGGCCTCATATAATTCTTTTCGTGTTTGCATTTTATCAAGCTTTTCCTTTTGAGAGCCTTTGTCGTAAATCTCTTGGAAAACATTTTCATAAGCTTTTGCGGCGGCACGAAGTGATGTAACAGGATATATTACCATAGCAAAACCAAAAGAAGTAAACTCGTTCGCCGAGTAATAGGGTGTTTTTCCAAACTCTGTCATGTTTGCCAGTATAGGTGTATCTAATTCATTTTTGAACCGGAGAAACTCTTCTTTTGTAATCAAGGCCTCGGGAAATAAGGCATCTGCTCCAGCATTTATATAAGATTGGGATCGGGTGATAGCTGAATCCATTCCTTCCACACTGTAAGCATCTGTACGTCAACAACTATCAAATCTGGTGCTACCTCTTTTATTGCACGAATTTTTTCGGTCATTTCATCCGTGGATACTAAGCTTTTACCATTCAAATGTCCACACTTCTTTGGCATCATTTGATCCTCAAGTTGAACAGCGGCTACTCCCGCTTCAACCATTTCTCTAGCAGCACGAACTACATTTAATACTCCACCATAACCTGTGTCGATATCAACTAATATAGGCAAACCCGTCGCTCGAATAATTTCTTTTGCTCGATCAGCAACTTCATTTGAATAAATTATTCCAAGATCGGGTAATCCTCGACTTGCCGTATATGCAGCGCCTGATAAATACAACGCCTCAAACCCAATTTGCTTTGCAACAATTCCTGCCATTGCATCATGGACACCAGGAATTTGTAATATAGCATCGTCATTCATTTTTTTAGAAATGCTTCAGCTAGTTCAGATTGATTTCTAACTTTATTAACCAACCAAGTCAACGTGCACTCCTCCTTACTTATGCCATCATGGATGTCATAAATTCATTTACTTTCATTTTTAGAAATTTCTCTTTATCTTCACATAGTTCATATAATGAATGTATTTGTTTAGATGCATACACTGCTTCCAGATTACTTTTAAACTTTTCTAGTAACTTTGGTAATCCTTCTTTTCTTCTAAAGCGATGACCAATAGGGTACTCTACAGCTACTTTTTTTGATGCAGTCCCATCCGAATAAAAAATTTGAATTGCATTGGCGATAGAACGCTTTTTTGGATCTAAATAATCTTTCGTGTATTCTTTATTTTCTACAATGTCCATTTTTTCACGCAGTTTATCAATCAGTGGGTTTTTAGCCGTAGCTTCTTCATAGTGGTCGGCAAGGACATCCCCAAAGATTAAACCAATAGCTGTTATATACTGCAAACTATGATCACGATCAGCAGGGTTAAGTAAAGGTCCTTTTTTGTCAATAATGCGGATGGCAGACTCATGAGTAGTAATAACTATTCTTTCAATATCGCCCATCCGATCCTTTACTTCTGGATAGAGAATAACAGCGCATTCAGCAGCGGTCTGTGCATGAAACTCTGCGGGGAAAGATATTTTAATTAAGATATTCTCCATTACATAAGAGCTTAGCTCACGTTCAATTGTTATCTCTTTATTATGAAACATGACATCTTGAAAACCCCAATTAGATGTCGACAAAGCAGAAGGATAACCCATTTCACCCTTTAGCGCCATCAATGCTAAGCGTACACCTCGACTTGTCGCATCACCAGCTGCCCATGATTTGCGGGATCCAGCATTAGGGAAATGACGATATGTCCGAAGGGGGCCATTATCTATCCAAGCATTTGATATGGCATTTATAATCTCTTGTTTTGATCCCCCAAGCATTCCTGTTACGACTGCAGTTGTGGCAACTTTCACATATAAAACGTGATCAATTCCTACTCTATTTAAACTATTATTCAAAGCTAATACCCCCTGAATTTCATGTGCTTTTATCATTGCTTTCAATATATCTTCCACTGTAAATGGTGCTTTTCCTTCTAACACGTTTTCCTGACTAATATAATCTGCTGTTGCTAATATCCTCCAAGATTATCAGAAGGATGTCCCCACTCCGATGCCAGCCATGTGTCATTATAATCTAGCCAACGAATGGTACAACCAATATTAAATGCAGCATGAACCGGGTCTAAGACATACGATGTACCGGGAACTCGCGCCCCATTTGGAACAACTGTTCCAGGAACAATTGGACCTAAGTGTTTCGTGCATTCAGGATATCTAAGTGCAAGAAATCCACACCCTAACGTATCTATCAAAATATATCTAGTAGTCTTTATAGTATTAGGACTGTAATCTTCATAATTCACAACATATAAGCAAGTTCTTTTAAGGTATCATCTGTTTTATTCAACGCCATTATAAACCTCCTATTACCAAATGAAATATGTCCAGATAATTGCTACATTTATAACGACTATACTTGTAATAATTCCAATCGTGTATTGTTCTTTTTTAGTAAAGACCCCAGTTTCAAATGCATAAAATGTTGTAGGCGAATGGATGGGGAGAATCATGACACCCCCAATAATCATCACGACTAAAAATGCCAAAGCAGTTACAGATAATCCTAAAGTTTCAGCATAGTTAATAATAACGGGAAAAATGACAATCATTGATGTCGAAGGAACCACAAACATGAATCGTAATACAAAAACAAAAACTGCTATAAAAACAATTTTGGTAAAATCACTAGCCCCAAGAGGTAATAACCTTAATAGTTGTTCAGAAAGTACTTGTGCTGTTCCATTGGAATCAATGATCATGCCTAGTGAGAACGAAGCCCCAAGTAGTAAAAAATTCTCCCAATCGTATTCTCGTATCAAGTCATTGGTTACCCAGCCGATTTTTGGTAACGCGAAATATGCAACTAAGATCATTGGAGGAAGTATTAGAGGAACATAATCTTGACTAAGCGTTATCCAACATAAAATCATAAAAATAAATGGAATCATTGTCAGCCAAAATTTATTAGGTAAAACATGGTCGGGATCTATTTCTTTTGATAAAATCTTAGTTGCAGTTGCCATATCATCTGTTTGATTTTTAAAGTAAAACCATACTATAACACTAATAATAATCATGGAGAGCCAAAGGGGAGGTGCAATGCGTAAAAACCAGGCTAACCAACTTAAGTCGACGCGTGCATAGTCTTTTAATAGCTGGGCAGCTAGAATTGGAAATCCTCCACCAGTAAAAACTACCATGGTTGCTTTTTGATTCATCATACCGATCACATATAAACTAAACTTTCTAAAAAAACTATCTGCTCCAAATCCGTAATGAAGATTCAATTTTTCAACAAGTGGAAGCATAATTTTAAAACGCGCAACTGCTGAAGGTAGAATAATAGGCATAATATAGAATTAAAAGTGGTAAACCTATTAAAACACCTTTAGCTCCACCCTTACTAAATTTCAAAAGTATTTGTACAAATACTTTGTCTACGCCAGACTTTACTAAAGCTTGACTTACTATAGATAACATTAAAATAAAGTATAAAGCAGGTGATAAAAAGCCAACAAAAGCTTCCTCAGGGCGCTCTACTAGTTGAAATGCTAAAATGCATGCTAACAATAGAATACTAGATGCACCAGTAGGCATTGGAGCTGCAGTCCATAAATAGATGGCTAATGCTAGAAGTACCAATGTCCATTTTTGTTCATTCGAAAAATCATTCACCAATTCAGATTGCCAAGAAACGATAATAGCTGTAGCAAAGAGAAAGAAAAGAAGTAAAAGTACTTTATTTCGAACCATTTACCTCAAATCCTTTCTAGACTTTAGCATTCTTTCTATTTCTTCTCCAATTCAAGATTCCCGGAACAGAGAATGATAGGAATGCAATGATAAGCAACGTCAGCGGTAAAGGACTGCTGACAAAAATATTAAAGTTACCATTTGAAATTGTCATTGACTGTCTAAACGATTGCTCCATCATTCCTCCTAAAATAAATGCTAATATAAATGGAGGAGCAGGGAACGAGTATATCCTCATCAGGAATCCGATGATACCAAATACTAACAACATGTATAAATCAAATACGTTAAAACTAATAGAATACACACCGACTAAACTAAACGTAATCACGAGTGAGATTAACAAAGGTCGTGGAATGCTTAAGATTTTGGCCAGATAAGGAATAAGTGGTAAGTTTAAAACTAATAAAAAAACATTACCTATATACATACTTGCAATAATGCCCCAGAAAATTTCTGGTCGGTCGGCCATAAGCAGTGGACCGGGTTGTACACCAAGAACTAAGAATGCTCCTAACATAACTGCAGTTGTACCAGAACCTGGTATTCCTAAACTCAGCAATGGGACAAATGCACCACTCGTCGCTGCATTGTTCGAACTTTCTGGAGCAGCTAAACCTTTAATTGAGCCCTTGCCAAATTCCTCTGGATTTTTCGAAAGCTTTTTTTCAAAAATATAACTAATAAAGGAAGCAATCGTTGCACCTGCCCCTGGTAATACGCCAAGAATAAATCCTACAAAAGACTGTCTAGAGACTGGTCCGCTCATTTCTTTAAAATCTGCCTTCGATAATTTTAAACTCCCAAGCTTCTGACTATCACTTAGCGAGCGATTTTTTCGGTTTAAAACCAACATACAAACCTCTGCAATGGCAAATAAACCTAACGCAATGATGAGAAAATCGAACCCGTCTAATAAATTAACATTGCCGAACGTAAATCGTTGCGTTCCTGTTTGTGGATCAATCCCAATTGTCACAACCATAAAACCTGTAACTGCAGAGATTAGTGCTTTTGTTGTTGATCCTTCTGACAAACTTGAAATCGCAGTTAATCCCATTAGCATTAGTGCAAAGTAAGCTGGAGGGCCAAATGAAATGGCAACACTTGATAAAGCTGGTGCAAGAAGCATTAATAATAGGACACTGACAGTACCACCTATAAAGGAAGATATTGCAGCAATTGCAAGTGCTTTACCTGCTTGACCCTTCTGAGCCATAGGGTAGCCATCAAAAGATGATGCAAC
The DNA here is from genome assembly GCF_051262595.1 of Salipaludibacillus sp. CF4.18. Classification (NCBI taxonomy): domain Bacteria; kingdom Bacillati; phylum Bacillota; class Bacilli; order Caryophanales; family Bacillaceae; genus Salipaludibacillus; species Salipaludibacillus sp. CF4.18. Next base: position 16,781 of record NZ_JBIMEV010000029.1, on the reverse strand, counting down.
AGTACCTGAAATACCTGGTGCATTTAATAAAATGGATGAAGTGGACCCACCAAATACAGCACCATAGTAGACACCTGCCATCATGACAAGTGCTGGAGCAGGATTCATCCCATAAGTTAGAGGAATCATGATGGCGATAGCACTGATCGGTCCAAGACCTGGCATCATTCCAATCAGTGTTCCGACAACAACGCCAATTAACACAAACATGATGCCTTCAAAACTTAAAGCGACCTGAAATCCGGATAGTAGACCTTGAAATGAATCCATGATATTTCTCCTCTCTCTATATAGGTAAGATTCCTTTTGGTAATACAATTCCTAAAGCGAAAACAAAAATACAGTATAATATGACCGGGAATAATATGGACACAGCCAAGTTGGTTTTCCATTTCTCGTATCCTAAAAACCATGAACTAAAGAAAATAAATATAGCAGTCATGATAACAAAACCAATAAGTTCAAAAAATAAAATGTATACAAATATCATTCCAAAAACCGAAGCTAAAACAAGTACTTCTTTTTTTGGAATTGCTCTTTTCGCTTTCTCGGCGTCAGTTTCAATTGCTTTCGAGAAATACAAAAAAAACGATAATACGAGAAGGAACCAACCTAGTCCTTTCGGAATGACATCTGCATCAACAGCTGTATAAGGATACGAAGGTAATTGATAACTTAATATCAAATAAACAGCTGCCAATAAAAATAATATCAAACCAATTCGTTGATTCATCGTTTTTATCATGAATAACCCTCCCATCAATAGAGAAGATAAAACTATTCGAGTAACCAAATAGTTTTATCTCAAGATATATTAATTTCCAAGTCCTACTTCATCTAACAATGTTTGAATCTCTTCTTTTTCTTCATCCAAAAACTGTGTATATTCTTCATGATTCAAATACATTTCATTCCATCCATACTTTTTTCGAATTTCTGCAAATTCTTCCGAATCGCTAAGTTCTTGAAATTTTTCTTCGTAGTATTCGATTGCAGCCTGATCCATATTCGGTGGACCAAAAAATCCACGCCAGTTGACAAATGTCTCATCTATCCCTTGCTCAATAGCAGTTGGGAAGTCTGATAAAATGTCTCCTTCTAATCTTTCTTCCGCAGTAATACCTAGTACTTTTATGTTCCCAGCACGCACTTGTTCTACGGTTTCAGCTACACCCGTTGAGTAAACATCAACACTACCGTTCAATAATGACGTTAATGCACCACCATCTTGATCTGACACGTACTTCACCTTTTTTACATCTACTCCAGCAGCTTTGGCTATACGGATAAACTGGATGTGATCCATACTACCAGGTGCTGATGCACCAATCACGGTTACACTTTCTGGATCCTCTTTCATCGCAGCAAATAACTCATTTAAGTCGTTGTATTCACTGTCAGCTTTCACGGCAAATGCTGCATAATCTGCAATCATATTTGATAGTGGAGTAAAGTCTTCATGGCCATAATCAGATTGTCCATTTAATGGAACAAACATAATTGGTGGTGAAGATACAAATAAATTGTAAGGGCTATCATCTTTTTTATGAATATAAGCCCATGCAATAGCACCACCGCCACCTTCTTTGTTGATCACAGCCATATTGGAATCAATAATTCCGGTTTCACCAAATGTTTTTACAACTTCACGTGCGGTAGTATCCCATCCACCACCTGCACCACCCGGAGCAACAACTTCGATTGATTGCGTTGGTTCAAATTTGCTTCCATCTTCACTATTAACGTTATCTTCACTGGCACTGTTGTTTGCGCTTTCATTACTGTCAACCGCATTATTGGAATTGCAGGCAACTAACATGAATGCAGTGAAACAAATAAATAGTAATGTTCCTAATTGTTTCATAAAAAGACCCCCTGTTTGTGAAATTTGAGTGACAATGCCATCTCTTAAATGAAGTATAAAGTCTATCTTCCGTTATGTAACCGTTTACAATCTAAGTTCCATAAAGTTCTTTATTTTCTTTTTGTTCATAAAAACCACAAAAAATAGCCTATATGAATATAGGCTATTTCATTTACGGTAATAATGACGCTCTGGACGGCCGACAATACCATAATCTAATTTTGCGTAACAGTAATCTACTGAAACTAAGTATTCTAAATAACGTCTAGCTGTGGTTCTGGATGCTCCCATTTGTTCACCCATTTTTTCAACTGATGTCCCTTTAGGAGAAATAACAAGTATGTCTTTTACTTTGTCGAGTGTTAAAGGATCAATGCCTTTCGCATATGTTTTAGTTTCTAATTGAGCACTTTCGATGCCGAAATAGCGATCAATAAAGGATTGATCTATTTCATCTACTTCATCAAAAGATGCCTTTGTTTCTTGATATTGCAAAATTGTTGCCTGAAATCTTTCAAAAGTTGCTGGCTTTATAATAATTCCCCTTATTCCCATGCGAATTGCTTTTTCCATAAATCCTTTTTCAGTTGCAGCAGTAACAAGAATAATATCAATATTATTTTTGTGAAGACGGATCTTTTCAATTAAATCAACACCCATTCCGTCCGGCATATAATTATCAAGTAAGATCAAATCAACATCATTGTTTTGAATAAATTTAACAGTATCCTCACAGCATGTTACTTTGCCTACTAAAGTTGTGTCGGAAACTTTCGCTAAAAATTGTTCATGTATACCAGCTACACGAAAATCATCTTCTGCAATTAAAATACGAAGCATTCACAAAATCCTCCCCTCTACCATCTAACAATTTTTGGTAGGTATACCGTAAAAATTGCACCGCCATTTTTGTCTTGGTTAATTTCAATTGAACCCTGCAATGAATCAATAGCATTTTTTACAATAGATAATCCATAACCCCTACTTTTTTTATCCTTTGTAGAGAAACCTTGCTCAAATAGCCTCCCCATTACAACATTATCAATGCCTTTACCACTATCTGCAACTTCTATTACAATATCTTGCCCAATATCTGTAATAAAAAAATTCACTTCTTTAAGAGGCAATAGCGCAACTTCTTCAATGGCATTATCAAGTATGTTCCCAAGGATATGAATCACTTTGGAAATATCCATATGCTGAGGTAACTCAGACAAAGAACTGTTGTCATCAATACTTAATTTAACCTTTAATTCAGAGGCCTTACCTAATTTACCTAATAATATCGCTTGAACTTTCTTATCTTGAATTTGATCAAACATGTGGCGTATTTGATGTTCATGATATCTATTCTCTGCTTGAATTAAATCAATTACTTCATCATATTGACCTAACTGTAGTAACCCGGATATAGTGTACAGTTTATTGTTATATTCGTGTGTCTGCGCTCTCAAACCCTCTGAATACTGCTGAATTTCTGAGAGCGTATTTAACATTTCTTCGAATTCAGTTTTATCTCTGAAACTTGAAACCACTCCAACAATTTTTTCGTCGTCTTTAATCAATGTCCTATTAACCAGTAAGACTTTATCCCCAATTAGTATCTGCTCATCTTTTGGAGCTTCACTTCCCACTGTTAGCATTTCCTTCATTTGTGAATTTGGAATTACTTCCTCAATGTGCTTATTTACACTTTTTTCGTCCAATTTTAATAGTTTTTGAGCTGAGTAATTCATGGAAGTGATTCTACCATCACTATCAATGGATACTATTCCTTCAACAATGGAAGATAAAATTGCTTCTCGGTCTCTATATAAAGCTGCTATTTCTCTTGGCTCAAGTCCCATAGTATCTTTTCGGATATTTCGAGCTAGAAATACACTGCCTATGATTCCTAGAACTAATATAATTAGTGAAAACCCTATTACTTCAAATATGTTACGAATAATCATTAATTGAATATCATCAATCATATAGCCTACAGAAACAATCCCTATAACCTCTCCTGCCTCATTAAATATCGGTGCCTTGCCACGCAAACTTGGCCCAAGTGATCCTGCTGCTTCGGAGATATAATATTCATTATTTATTAATGCTCGTTTGTTGTCTCCTCCCACCATTCTTTTTCCTATTTTATATTCATTTGGATGGGAATACCGAATGCTCTCTAGGTTTCCAACTACTACAAATTCCGCATCTACTAGTGTGCGAAGGTTTTCCGCAATCGGTTGAATGACTAACGCAGGGTTTTCATTATCCATTGCTTCAATTACACTAGGCATAATTGAGACTGTTGTTGCCACCTCAAGTGCACGGACTCCAATGTTTTCTTTTGTATCCTGCATTTCCTTATAACCAAGTATAAAGCTAATGGTAATGGTGATACCTAATATAATTGTAATATTAAGTAGTATAATTTTTGTCTGAAGAGAGAGAGTTTGAAACATTGTATTCTCCTAAGTTTATTTTTCAGTGTAGCATAAAAAATTATTCAAATATATATGGACATTTTATACCCTTCGCCGACATTAGTTTATTCGAAATTAAAATGTTGAGTGATGAGCAGTGTCTGTTGTAGTTCGATTCGAATTATTTGTAATCATTAGGATGTTAAATTGCTTTGTTACCCGGGGGTTTAGACGGTTATTCAATGAAGGCATGTTGAACTGTGGCACACTTATTTAATTTCTGGTGTATTTAATTAAATACCGATCGTCATGAATGAATGTATCAGAAAGACCCCCACTAGCATATATAGAAAAGAATTCGTTATGGAAGGTGGACTATTTTTGATGTATAGCCTTTTAAAATGAACTTCCATTTAACTATTCACAATAAATAACCAAAATATATATGGACATTTTAATCCCAACCCTAATATAATAAAACAAATGAGTTTACTCGGAATTGAAATGTGGAGTGGGTGAATAATGTCTTTTGAAATAGGATTCGTATTAATAGTCATCATTGGGATGTTAGTTTGCCTTGTGAAAGAAATAGCCAGGCCGGATTTTGTTGTCTTTTGTGCATTGGCAGTTTTATTGTTGAGTGGAGTATTGTCTCCAACTGATGCATTAAGAGGATTTTCCAATGAAGGCATGCTGACTGTGGCACTCTTGTTTATTGTTGCTGGAGCAGTAAAACAAAGTGGTGTATTAAATAGTCTTGTAACTAAATCGTTAGGTTCCGGTAAAAACCAGCGAACCTCGCTTATACAAATGATGGTTCCTATGTCAGCTCTGTCAGCCTTTTTAAATAACACACCAATCGTGGTAATGTTTACACCGGTCGTTCGAAAATGGTGTAAAGAGCGAAACATTTCTCCGTCAAAGTTTTTAATCCCACTTTCTTATGCAACAATTTTCGGTGGGACATTGACGTTAATTGGTACCTCTACGAATCTGGTAATTCACGGATTTATGTTAGAGCACGGGATGGAAGGTTTCTCCATGTTTCAACTCGCAATTGTTAGTCTGCCAGCGGGTTTGATCGGGATTTTATATATGTCTACGATAGGATATAAGCTTTTACCGGATAGAAAAACTTCGGAAGAGTCTTTCGATGAAAGTTCCCGTGAATATTTATCCGAAGCATCAGTCGAAACAGACTCCCCGCTAAGTGGAAAGACAATCGAAGAAGCGGGATTAAAGAATTTAGAAGGACTATATCTGATTGAAGTAATTAGAAACGGAGACCGCATTGTTCCCGTTCCGTCATTTATGAAACTAAAAGCGAATGACCGATTAATTTTTACAGGGTTGTTATCAACAATTGTTGAATTGCAAAATATAAAAGGCTTAAGAGTAGAGACCGGAACAAGTTTGAAGTTAGAAAACCTGCAAAATGGAAGTGCTAAGTTAGTAGAAGCAGTCGTTTCCCATCAGTCATCTTTAATCCAACAGACCGCGATTGAAAGTAAATTCCGCAGTAACTATGATGCCGGTATAGTGGCTGTCCACAGGAACGACGAAAGAATAAATAACAAAGTGGGCGAAATTAAATTAAAGGCGGGAGATACACTGCTTTTATTAGCTAACAAGGATTTTAGCAATAGGTGGTCTAACTCAGGAGACTTTTATTTAGTTTCACCAATAGAAGACCCCGAAATAGTGAATCCTAAGAAATCTATTATTACCGTTATAACATTGCTTTTAATGATATCTCTTGCAGCATTTAGTATTTTACCAATGTTAAATGCTGCGGTCTTGGCTGTGACGATCCTCTTTTTAACGAAGACTGTCACTTTTGAAGGCGCTCGAAAATATATTCAGTTTGATGTCTTGCTGTTAATCGCGTGTGCGATAGGAATAGGAATTGCGCTAGAGGAAACAGGAGCAGCTACTTTACTTGCTAATCATTTTGTCCAGATTACGGAAGGGGCAGGAGTTTTAGGGGCGATTATCGCTGTTTACTTTCTAACGACTGTGTTTACTGAGATTATAACGAATAATGCTGCCGCAGTATTAATGTTTCCAATATCGCTTGCCATTGCAGACCAGCTGGCAGTGGATCCTATGGCATTTTTCGTGGCTATAGCCATAGCAGCATCAGCAAGCTTTTCGACGCCTATCGGCTATCAAACGAACTTGATTGTGTATGGACCTGGAGGCTATCGTTTTTCTGATTATCTGAAAGTAGGTATTCCCCTTAATATCATCTATTTAATTGTGACAGTAGTTATTATTAATTTTGTCTGGATTATATAATTTGATATAAATGATTTTTTTCCTACAGTCCTAATTCTCTATAAAAAAGATAAGCTTATGATAATAACTTTAATTAAAAAACTAGGTGGTGGCTTTGTAAAAGCTGTTATCTAGTTTTTTATCATAGAGTGAAGTTAAAATTAAACAAGGCTGTAAAAAAATAAAAACTTTTATTACAAAAGCTTAATTGCGTGTCATATTCTGTCGATATATAGAATATAGATGAAAAATTGATGGGGGATGCACGATGAAGAAGATTGGGACAAAATTGTTTTTAGGTTTTTTTGCGGTAATATTGCTATTTTACATTGATATGGTGGTTATTAGTTATTTTCAAACGAGTATTCAAGGAACGACGGAGGAAGTAAGTGAGGCGTATACTGAACAGTACCTTTCCTCTGAAATAAGAAGTATCTCAAGAGATAAATCTCGATACTTGTTATTGTATACTTTTCTCGGTGCCGAAGAATTCATTGGTATTTATGAACAATTAATGAGCGATCAAGAAGGGTACTTCGATGAGTTGGAAAAATTTATGAATACGGAAGAGAAACAACAGCTTTTTGATAATATCCTCACTCAATTTACTGTAGTAGACGAGGCTTTTTCTAATGATGTCATCCCAACCGTGCAAGCAGGTGAAGAAGTAAATCTAGATACTTTAGGAGCGGCTGAAGAAGTGATTGTAACAAGTACTGCACGTATCATTGAAATTGCAGCAGCAGATGTTCAAGCGGCTCAACAAAAACAAGCCAATCAATTTTCTGTCTCTCTATGGGTTTCAGTTATTGTATCACTTGTTTCTGTGATCGTTGGTATACTGATTGCTGTTTATATTGGTAGAAATATTACCCGACCAATAAAAGAAATTCAAGCCTTTAGTACACAAATCGCTAACGGGGATTTAACAACCGAGCCTCTAGAAGTTAAATCGAAAGATGAGATTGGACAATTGACGAACGATATGAATGTTATGAGAGAAAGTATTCGAAACCTCATTATTCAGACTTCAAACATTTCTGAGAGTGTTTCTGCTTCTAGTGAAGAATTGTCTGCATCTTCAAAGGAAATGTTACAAGGAAGTGAGCAAGTTTCTGCGACATCTCAAGAAATAGCGTCGGGAGCAAGTGCTCAAGCAACGAATACTGCAGAAACATTAAATATTGTTCAACAAGTATCCGCGGATATGGCTAGCATGAATGAAGAATTAAAGGTCATGGAAAAAGCATCAAAAGATACGGAGCTTTCCTCTAAGCAAGGAGAAGAAAGAGTGAAAGACTCTATTTCTCAGATGAAGCGTATCAGAGAAAAAGTAATTGCTACAGCAGGAACAATCGAAGGCTTAGGTGCAAAATCAGATAGTATTACCGAAATTGTTCAAGCGATCGAGAATCTTTCTTCACAAACAAATTTATTGGCGCTTAATGCAGCAATAGAAGCAGCACGAGCAGGTGAACACGGAAAAGGTTTTGCGGTGGTAGCAGATGAGGTTAGAAAACTGGCGGAAGACACTACCAATTCAACGCAAGAAATTAAAGAAATTATTCAAGCCGTTCAAAATGAATCAAAGCAAGCAACGATAGATATGAAAGAAGTTGTTACGGAAGTAAAGCAAGGGGAGACTGTCATTGAGGGAAGCGGTCAATCATTTACTGATATTGCGGACAATATTAAAAAATTAACAGAAAGAATAGTTGCGATTTCATCCTCTACAAATAGTATCAATGAAAGAAGTAACCGTGCTTTGGAATATGTAGAGAACATTGCCAGTGTAACGGAACAATCTTCAGCTGGTACAGAAGAATTGTCTGCTACGATGGAACAACAAAGTGCAGCGATGCAGGAAATGAATAATATGGCTACTGATCTTTCTAAAATGGCAGAACAATTAACCGCACAAATCTCAGCATTTAAATATGAGAAATAATTGTTCGGTGGTTCATAAGTGTGGCCGACGCGAATAGTTCTATTTCTAGTGAAGTCTGATGTTTATCTATTTTTAGGAGCGGGAAAGGAATTACTATCTCGCTATTTGAAAGGGGTTATGTAATCATGGAACTGCATCAAACGTTAACGGATAGAAATAATGGACTAAGTTCCGCCCAGGAAGTTCATTATAGTAGAGATTTTAAAAAGGCAGAGAAAGCTGCCCGATCCGTAAAAAGTAAATAATCGGTTAACTAGATTGAAAGATACATGAATGATGAAGGGCGCTGGAAAAGTGAAGGTTTACTTTTCCAGTGCCCTTTTTATCAAGTTAATTTATAAAACTATCGGTTTTCAAGAGATTGTTGTTTTCTTCGAACAAAGCTGAGCGGTAAGTCCTCCAAACAACCTCCCATGCTAATAAAACAATAAAGTACATATAAAAGAGGCCATGTATTTTCAATTAATGACTGGATGAAACAGGGGAAAAACCTAAAATATGTTTGACTTTTCTGAACAATTCTATATACTGAGGGTAATCGAATAGAAATAACTAGGGGAGCCCAATAAGTTGGGCTGAGAAGGAAACACGATAAAGTTTCCTGACTCTTTGGACCTGATCTGGATCATACCAGCGTAGGGAAGTTAGAATTACTATCATTGCGAATTAACTTCTGCATGCATATTAGCCGGGTCCACCATTTTATAAGGGGCCCGGCTTTTTCATGTACATTTATAAACTTTTCCGCATGGTGTGGTCTGTGTCTGGTCCTCTATTTTTTAAAAAAAGGGAGAGATTTAGATGTCGACTGCATCATTCAACGAAGAAAATATTTCCATTATGTCCAATTTTTCAAACAGTAAAAAGGTTTATGTGACTGGTTCTAAATCCGATTTGAAGGTTCCGATGCGTGAGATTGAATTAAGTCCAACGACAGGGACTTTTGGGGAAGAAGAAAATGCACCAGTACGTGTTTATGACACAAGTGGTCCTTATACGGATCCGAGTCATACTGTAGACATAACGAAAGGCATACCTGCCGTTCGAAGTTCTTGGATTAAAGACCGTGGAGATGTGGAGGAGTATGAAATTCGTAAAATTAAACCTGAAGATAATGGTTATAAAGATGAAAATGATCCAAGGGCGACGCAAAAAGTATTCCCTGGTTTAAAGAGAAACGTATTACGTGCAAAACAAGGAGAAAATGTCTCTCAGCTTCACTACGCGAGACAAGGAATGATCACTTCTGAAATGGAATTTATTGCGCTAAGAGAAAATGTAAATGTAGAGTTTGTCCGCGAGGAAGTTGCTCTAGGACGTGCAATTATTCCTGCTAATATCAATCATCCAGAAATAGAACCAATGATTATTGGTCGTAATTTTCATGTCAAAATTAATGCCAATATTGGAAATTCAGCTGTTTCCTCCTCTATAGAAAAAGAAGTAGAAAAGATGACGTGGGCCACTCGTTGGGGCGCTGATAATATAATGGATTTATCAACTGGAAAAGACATTCATACAACGAGAGAATGGATTATTCGCAATTCAGCGGTTCCTGTTGGAACAGTACCTATTTATCAGGCGTTAGAAAAAGTAGATGGGGTCGCCGAGGACCTTACTTGGGAAGTGTATCGCGATACATTGATTGAGCAAGCTGAGCAAGGAGTCGATTATTTCACGATTCATGCAGGTGTTCTATTACGCTACATTCCTCTGACCGTCAAACGCTTGACTGGAATTGTCTCTCGTGGTGGCTCGATTATGGCCCAATGGTGTTTACACCATCATCAAGAAAGTTTTTTATATACTCATTTTGAAGAGATCTGTGAAATTATGAAAGCTTATGATATTTCCTTTTCGTTAGGGGATGGATTACGACCAGGATCGATTGCGGACGCAAACGATGAAGCGCAATTCGCCGAGTTAGATACGCTTGGTGAATTGACAAAGGTGGCTTGGAAACACGACGTCCAGGTGATGGTAGAAGGACCGGGTCATGTGCCAATGCATCTGATTAAAGAGAATATGGAGAAGCAATTGGAGGTCTGTGAAGAAGCGCCCTTTTATACACTTGGACCGTTAACAACAGATATTGCTCCAGGTTATGATCACATTACCTCTGCGATCGGAGCGGCAATGATTGGCTGGTATGGGACAGCAATGCTTTGTTATGTCACCCCAAAAGAGCACTTAGGTTTACCGAATAAGGATGATGTTCGCGAAGGGGTCATTACGTACAAAATTGCCGCACATGCTGCTGATTTAGCCAAAGGACATCCGGGAGCACAAAAAAGAGATGACGCTTTGTCAAAAGCTCGTTTTGAGTTCCGTTGGAAAGATCAATTTAATCTTGCTTTAGACCCTGAAAGAGCGATTGAGTACCATGATGAAACGCTACCAGCTGAAGGGGCAAAAACCGCTCATTTTTGTTCGATGTGCGGACCAAAGTTTTGCAGCATGAGAATTTCTCAAGACATTCGTAATTATGCGAAAGAGAATGAATTGTTTACAAAAGAAGACATTGAAAAAGGCATGAAAGACAAAGCAGAGGAATTTAAAAAATCCGGTGGAAAAGTTTATCAGTAAGATGAAGGAGGTTCGTTATGCAGGCGAAAGTCCAAAAGATTGAAGAAGAAATTAAACAATCGAAAACGCAACTGGCCTTTTTAGAGTCAAGCTTAAAAGATATTCAAGAAAACTGTAACCATGAGTATAAGAATGGACCGTTATATAAAGAATGTGTTCAGTGTAACAAAGTGGAAGTTTTATATTACTAGACGTAAAAGAAACTGACCCGAGTTCGGGTCAGTTTCTTTTATTCATTGCCCGGTTGTTACGGCTTTGAAATAAAGTTCGATGTTATGATAAAAAGTTGATATGTAGGATTTTTCTTGTTCAGCAATAGGGCCATATTGTGGAATAAATGTGGCTTTGGAATATAGTCACGAAATTTATAAAAAATCTGATCTGATTAATAATCCGGTGTTAATATAGGATTTTTGATTGTTCTACAAAAGGGTTGTTTAGTTCAAGAATCAACTAACGGAGCATTTTCAACGCTTCGGAGCATAAGTTAGCAAAACCCTCTCATAGATATTATCATTTTGAGAGGGTTTTTATTTAAAGTTTGTAGATTTAGGGGGTGTAAGTATAAAGGGAATTATAAGCCTTCCCGTACTAAAAGCATTTCGAATCGAATTTACTTCCCCAAAAAATAAGTGAATTTAATGTCTGGTAAGATTTTTCAATGTATAGGAAAACTATATAGCTTTAGCTTTTTACTTGATTCCATCTAGAATACCAAACAACTACAGGTATAAGTAACAATGATATAAAGGCACCAGAAATTGATAGTACCGTATAACTAGAATGTGCGACAACCATTCCTGACAAGGCTCCACCTGCTGCTCCTGATAGTGCTACAAAGACATCGAATGTTCCTTGTGTTTTCGCACGTACAGATGGATGTGTTGAATCTATAATGAGAGCAGTTCCCGTTAATAAACCGATGTTCCAACCTACACCTAGTAATACTAGTGCTAGGATTAGCAATAATAATGAGTCTGCAGGTGCAAAAGCTGCCACCAATCCAGCGGCAAGGAGTGTAGCACCTGAAGCAATAGCCATAACAGTGCGACCAAACTTATCTACTAATAAACCAGTCAATGGTGAAGGAAGATACATCGCTGCTATATGGAACCCTATAACTAATCCCATTTCGCTCAAACTATGACCGTGATGTCCCATGTGAACTGGTGTCATTGTCATAATAGCTGTCATGATTAGTTGAGCTAAAATCATTATTACAGCTCCAACCATAATTCCTTTTTTGTTTATGGTAGGATTTTTTAGACTTCCTCTTGTCTGAATTTTATGGTCTTTTTTCTCAGCATTCGCAATTGCTGTAGATACAAACAGTGGATCTGGACGAAGAAAAATTAAGAGAATTAATCCAGCAATAATAAAAGCTGCTCCTGACATGATAAACGGACCAGCTAAATTTGGAACACCAATTGATTCTGCAAATTCTCCCATTGGAGTAACTAAGTTAGGAGCTACTACAGCTCCTAAAGTAGTAGAAACCAAGGCCATACTTGCAGCAGTCGCTCGTTGTTTCTCATTTGCAAGGTCTGTCCCTGCATACCGAGCTTGAAGATTAGAAGCCATACCTGCTCCATAAATAAGAAGAGCAACAAATAAAAGGGCAATGCTGTTGATTAAAGCAGCAATTACAACACCTATAGCACCTAATCCACCTATAAGGAAACCACCTGCAAGTCCAGCTCTACGACCAAAACGTTGTGAGGATGCTCCTATAAGTAGTGCAGCTACGGCAGTTCCAAAAGTAAAGAGGGCAATTGGAATTCCTGCTGCATTTTCTGAACCTAACATTTCTTTTGCAAGAAGCGCTCCAACTGTTATCCCAGCACCAAGTCCTGCTCCCCCAAAGATTTGAGAAAGAATCAAGATTTTTAATGTTTTTTTATAAAGTTGGTTTTGTTTTTTAGGAAAATCAATATATTCTTGCAACCATAAAGGCTGATGTGTTGATGTATTTTCAACTTTTTTTGCCACAACTCTATCTCCTAAACGAAATAGCTTTATAGCTTTTCGAATTTATTTGTCATCCTTTGTGCATGTTATTTCATATATTCGCATCGCTTATATTTATAATTAGAAGAAGGTCACAATTAAATGGTAGATTGGTAGATAATTATGACCTTCTTATTTCTAAATTTTAAATATCAACACGACAATATTGTCGGTGTTCATATTAAAATGAGTATGATTCACCATCTTCTGGTACTAAAATGTTGCTTAAAAATTCTTTTTCTTTACTAAAGTTTTTTAATTCTTCTCTAGATAATGTCCAATGGTTAACAGCTTCCATATGAACAGAAATAATCTGAGCATTAGGAGAAGCCTTGTGAACTTCATAGATGTCTTCTTTTCCCATGATGAGCGAACCTAATTCTAACATTTGATTATCTCCACCATTAACCACAATGATTTCTGGTTGATGTGTATGAATCTCCTCTTTGATAGCATCTTGCCAAACTGTATCACCAGCTACATATAAGACTTTCTCACTTGGGTGCTTGAATACTACTCCACAAACTTCACCCATTAATTTTAATAACTCTTCGCCTCTACCATGTTCACCTTTTGTTTTTAATAATTGGATACTTTCAAAAACAGTGTCTTGTTGTAGTACTTCTACATTTTTGAAACCACTTGCCTTTACTTCTTTTGCATCTGCTTCATTTTGAACAAACATTTTGATATCTTTAGGCAATAGTTTTTTTGCCAGATCATCAAAGTGATCAAGATGTAAATGAGTAACAATTACTGCATCTACGCCATCCAGAATGTTATCAATTGATGTTGGCAAACTCACCACAGGATTAAACAGATTTTGTCTGATCATAGCAGGGAAAGCAGGGTACGTACCTTTCTCTGCTAACATAGGATCTATTAAAAACTTTTTATTTGCATATTCTACAACGATTGTTGCATTTCGAATTTGTGTAATTTTCATATTTACAACTCGCTTTCTATTTTTATTTGTCTTATTTGACAGAGCTAAGTGTATAATATCGGCAGAGTTTAAATACATAGATAAAATAATGTATTTTAGCGCTTTAACTTTATTTTCAAAGGAATTAACGTTCAAATAGACCAAACAGATAAAAAAATTATATACAAAAGCCCTAGCTGGTAAGTTTCACGTCCAAGCTAGGGCTTTATTATAGAAGGTATGACCAAACATCTCTGTTTTATTAAGTAAACTATACACTAATAACAATCGACACTTTATAGTTTGCAAATTTATTTAAGTCTTTTAAGAATTGATCTAATACTTCATTAGAGGGGAATTTACATTCAAGCAAATAGCAACTGTCTCCACTAATTTTGTAATTGTTTATTACATAATCATCTTTTGTTTTTATAAAAGCTAAATAGGGATGATGATCTATATTGTTGATATAAATATTAAGAAATGCATGTATAGCAAGTCCTAACTTCACATGATTCACTTCGATACTACATCCTGTTATTATACCGTTGTCTAATAACTTCATTATTCTTGAAGTGGTTGCCGGTGAAGAGAGATGCACTTTTCCCCCTAATTCTTTTATTGTCATTCGACTATTTTTTGATAGTTCCTCTAGTATTTTTTTATCTATTTCATCAATCATACTCTTGTTTCCTTTCTTAAAACTAGGATAGATATTACCTAAAGTGTTCGATATACATTTTTCTTGGCTTAAAAACTTAAAAAATAAACTTAAACCGCGAAATAAACTTATTTTTCTTATGTATTTAGCGATTAAGAAAATATATGCTTAATATCATACAAAATCAATAAAGAAATGTACATCCTAAATAAAGGGACATACTGTTGTACGTTTTCGGTTGTATAAAGAAAATTAATTTTTTGAGGTGAAATGATGAAAAAATTTGAAATATCTGTTTTATCAGTAGCTCCATTAAGACAAGGAGAAACAATGAAGCAAGGAATTGATTCTGCAGTGTCATTGGCCAAAGCTGTAGATAAAATGGGCTATAAACGGATTTGGTTTGCAGAGCATCATAACCACGACGCTTATGCAAGTGCAGCTACCGTATCAATCGTACAGCATATATTAGCAAATACAAAGGACATACGTGTAGGCTCAGGCGGTGTTATGTTGCCAAATCATTCTCCATTGGTCGTAGCAGAGCAATTTGGAACGCTTGAAACATTATATCCAAATCGTGTAGATTTGGCATTAGGTCGCGCGCCGGGAACGGATCAAAAAACTGCCGATGTGATTCGTCGTTCGAATCATAATGGAGTGTTTTTCTTTGAAAGAGAAGTTAAAGATATTTTGCGTTATGTCGGGGATGAGAGTGTGCAGGGAGAGGCTCGTGCTTATCCGGGTATTGGAACGCAAGTACCTCTTTTTGTGTTGGGAGCCTCAATGGATTCAGCAAAAATCGCTGCAAACCTTGGTTTACCCTATGCATTTGGCGCTCAATTTTCACCTCATGCGATGGAAGAAGCGCTCGCTATTTATCGAGAAAATTTCCAACCGTCTTCTTATTTACAAGAGCCTTATGTGATCGCTTGTATTAATGTGATTGCAGCAGATTCAATGGAAGAGGCATCCTTTATTTCTGCAAGTCATTTACAGGTTTATATTGATATTTATACAAATAATTTAAGTCAGCTTATTCCACCAACTGTAAATTTCCTTGAATCGTTATCACAATTTGAATTAGAAATTCTTCATCATCGACTAGGATATACAATCATGGGGGATCCAGAAACAATTCGCCGTGATCTAATTGAATTCCAACAGATGTATCAAGTAGATGAATTAATTGTGTTGTCTAATATTTACGAATTGAGCAAGGAAATTCAGTCTTACGAGATTTTAAAACATGTTGTGGATGAGTTGTTTGAGTAAAGAATTCAACAATCTGGTCCTTATCTACAGTACCAGCTTGAAAATATTCTTATAAAGTTGATAGAGTACAGACTTTATCTTTGCATACATGTAGTCATAGATAGGCGTTTTGGAAACGTAATTTAGGCTCTAAAAGGTTAAAAATTTTGTTGATAAGCTGATACGTTTTATTCATTAGATAACCAGTCGAACTACTATACCCTACCGCGCTTCGCTTACTATCCTTGATGTATCTTTGAATACGTTAAATACTATAAAGTTTGACTATATATAATGTTTCCGCAAAGATAAAAATCTATCATTTTTGTACCATTTTGATATGTTCACATACGTTAAATACTGTTTAAAATCATACTGTAGATAAAGGCGCGATTCTGTAATAAGAATTGCGCCCTTTCTATGTGAATAGGGCCAGATTGCGTAGTAGACTTATACTGCGCATTAAATATGTAACGGATAGCTTAATTTATACTATGGGTTCGGGATGCTTATGATGGGATTGAAATAGAGTAGAAACACTACAAGTTACCTTGAATGGCTCTAAGCCTTTAAGGTTTTTCTTTATGATTTTTAAGGTAAAAAGACCATAAGTAGCTTTTAAATTATTACCACAAAGAACTAGTTGCAATTAAGGTTGAAAGGATAACTGATGTAAACTCTATCTTAAGGAAGTAACGAAGGCTTTTCTTGAATAATAAGAACCTTTTCTAAGTCTATTAAAAAGGGATTTTTCTTTGAGTGACCGATCTTTGATTTCCTCTAAACAATACATTCAATAAGTAACTTCAACTTAAAAGGCATCGATCCTTCTTGGATTAATGCCTCCGTTT